>CAZYTI010001004.1:0-2390 GCA_964650065.1 uncultured bacterium | reverse complement strand
CTACCGCGCGATCTAGTAACCGTTCCTTGGAAGTCGGATTACGTAAAGTTGTAGGAGCACACCGTTCCGATGTTATTCGACAATTTTTTAGTGAATCGATCATAACGGCATTCATTGCCCTTTTATTCGCGATGATTATCGTGTGGTTGTTCCTCCCGGTTTTTAATGTTCTCTCAGGGAAACAATTATCGAGAGATATTTTTATCAATGTATCCGGATTCACAGGTTTGCTTTGCATAACCATCATTACAGGAATCTTAGCCGGCAGTTATCCGGCGTTTTTTCTTTCCTCATTTCAACCCGTCATGGTGTTGAAGAAAGCTGTCCAATCAGGCAGAAAAGGAGCCCGTTTTAGACAAATACTTGTCATCCTTCAATTCACGCTTTCCATCATACTCATTGTGGGATCAACGATTATTTACAAACAGATCCGGTATATGAGAAATACAAATCTGGGTTTTGATAAAGAACTCATGATCTGTCTGCCCTTGAGAGAGGAAATGAAGCAACACTATAACTCATTGAAAACGGAATTAATGAGAAATCCAAACATTGCAAACGTCACAGCCGGATCAGGAATGCCGGCCGGCCCGATCGGACGCGAGTGGGGACAGATAAACTGGGAAGGGAAAGATCCCAGTGTTGTGATTCCCATGAACCATGTGGCAGTGGATGATGATTATATCGATACCTTTAAAATGGAAATCGTTGAGGGAAGGAATTTTTCAAAAACATTCTCGACGGATACGTTGAATTTTATTCTCAATGAAAGGGCGGTAAGCGCCACGGGCCTTGAATCCCCTATAGGAAAACGTTTTACCCTTCTGTACAGGACGGGTGTGATTGTCGGTGTTGTTAAAGACTTCCACATATATTCACTCCGTACTACCATCACCCCCCTCATCATGAGAATGGTGCCGAGTCGATTTTGGAATTATGTTTTTGTACGTCTGATTTCGAATCAGAGCGATTTGCCTGCAACATTTCGTTTTCTGGAAGCACAATGGACCCGATATGCACCGGCATATCCTTTCGAATATGAATTCTTAGATGCGAGAATTGATCAACTGTATCGGACTGAAAATCGTATCGGTACGATCGTGAATTACTTCACTCTTTTTACCCTGGTCATCGCCTGTATGGGATTGTTTGGATTGGTCGCTTATACGGCCGAGAAGCGAACGAAAGAAATCGGGATTCGGAAAGTATTGGGTGCGAGAATAATGGGTATCGTGCTTTTGCTCTCCGGGGAGTTTACAAAGCTGGTCCTGATTTCCAATCTTATTGCCTGGCCCATCGCTTATTTTATCATGAATGCCTGGCTTGAAAATTTTGATTACCGTGACAAGATCGGAATACTCTCATTCATTATTCCCGGATGTTTGGCCTTTGTCATTTCAATGGCGACCGTATGTTTACAAGCAGTGAAGGCCGCTCGATCCAATCCGGTTGAATCTTTGAAATATGAATAATAAAAACATTCGTCCATTTTTAACTTGACTTTCTATTAAATAATTTTTACAATTCAGGGTCTTAGGGGAAAAATCAGCTCTACCTGCCTGATTCAGTGCCATATCTATCATTCATTTCCCCAAGCTATTAAAGATTTTAATGTGCCGAATTCCCGTGTGAGGATAAACATGGGTTTAGTGAAATTTAACCTGTACGATCCTCTGTCATGGGAAGCTGACTTTTATTAGCAAGCAATTTAATTACTGAGATATTTGGTATACCATGAAAGAAGAACAGGAAACTTCTCCTCTCAAGGTATTGTTCTTTGCCGATCCCCCAAAGCGATCCTTATTGGATTTCATAGATTGGGATGGGGAAGCCTATAAGTTATTAACGACACATATCGAAGAGCATACATTTAAGTTGTTGTCCCACGAAAAACCCGATGTGATCATCGTTGATTATGACCATGCCGATATCCAACCCTTGAACTTTTTAGATAAAATTTTAGAACAAAATGAGAATTTAATAATTATTGGTCTCACAGATAAAGCCTCATTGGATATCGCTGTTAAATCTATTAAAATGGGTGTTCAGAACGTTATACATACGAAAGAGAATCCATATCAACTTCAGCAGGAGTTGTCAAAAATCATTGAGAAAAAGAAAAGTTATCAAAATTGGCTCCTCCTTCATGATAAAGAAAAAAAGAAATTTGAATTTGACAATATTGTGGGTCAGAGTCCTGAGATGCACCGCATATTCCAGATGATCTCGATGATCCGGAAGCTGAAATGGGTTACGGTTTTAATTCGTGGAGAAACTGGAACTGGAAAGGAGTTAATTGCCAAGGCGATTCATTATAAAGTGGAAAATATGTTTCGTCCGTTTATCGAAATCAATTGCAGTACACTTCCAGAGAGTTTATTGGAGTCCGA
>CAZYTI010001003.1:0-2393 GCA_964650065.1 uncultured bacterium | reverse complement strand
CCAGGCTATCAGAAGATTCAAAAACGTAATAATCGGTCGAATTGTGTCACCAACAGCCAGCTCACACCTCCAACAGACAATGCGGCGATCAGTCCACATAAAAAAGGTCTAATCCCCAATTGGGTTAATTTCCGAATATTCGTATTCAAACCCACACAGGCGATGGCAATGGCGATGACATGGGTCGCCGATGATTTCATGAACTGCCAGCAATGGATCCATACAGTGCTTTCCCCAAAGGCCAAATCCCCAAGAGATCGGATGATCCCCATGGCGACATAACCAAAGACAAAGACGGGTATAAATTTCATGACTTGTATCTTTTGTCCGGCTTTCTGTTGTGGGTTTTTCCTGGCGTACAAGAATCCCAGAACAGGAATGACCACCACCATGAATGTGTTTCGTACGAGTTTGGTGGTAATGGCTATATCGGTACCGGTCAATCCACCTGGTGTGACTTTTTGCCAGAGCTGATCGTAGATCAGCGCAGTGGCCGTCACCTGGGATGTGTCATGCACAGAGGTGCCCAGGAAAAAGCCGGCACCGGTCACCGATAAGCGTAGAACGAGTTCAGCGAGATAGGGATAGGCCATGGCTGCCAGGATACCGAATATGGTGATGGTACCCACGGCATAGGCGATTTCTTCCTCTTCGGCTTGAATGGTTGGACCCGTCGCCACGATGGCACTCACACCGCAGATACTGGTGCCGGCCGCGATCAGGGTGCCCAGCTTGTCGCTGATCCCAATCTTTCTGGCGATGAAAGTTGTGATGAGGAGCGCCGCAACGATACAAATCAGAACCATGCCCACGGCCAGGGCGCCTATCTTGAGCACGGCAAAAATACTCAAGCGGATCCCCATGAGGATGATACCCAGGCGCAGGAGTTTTTTCAATCCAAATCGGATGCCCGGATCAAAGGTCTGATGCAGGGGTATCGTGTTTCTTACGAGTAAACCCAGAAGAATAGCCATGAGGATGGGGCTCAGTGGATTTTTCTCCGAGGGGAAAAGATTGCCCAGCACTTTCGTGATACCAAAAGCGATTAGCATGATGACAACGGCCAAAAGAAAACCGGGTACCAATGCAGGGATATCCTGGGTGTCAAATAAAAGGTTTTTCCAATTTCTTTTGGCTTCGATGGACACGGGCCTCCTACAGGTTGTATTCATCGGGTGCATTTTCGGATTCGTGGTATTTTTTCCAATCCTTTTTTCGTAAATGACTGATGGTGTCTCCCCGCAATCCGCCTCGCAAAGCACCCACAGACATTACATCCCGGGGTTGCACATTGCCGATGTTGGCCATGGCGCCGTAACGCAGGTAAATCGTCTGCTGCTGTCCTTTGTCCGGAGCTTCGATCATGGTTTTCTGGAGACCCACGGCTTGAATGAGGATGTCCAGTTCGTCCAGGTTGACTTGTCCATCCTTTCCCATGACGCCGATGCCCTTTCCTCCTTCCCGGGCCTCAATAATGACCATCTCTGATCCGTTTTCAAGATCCATGTTCATGAGCTCAATACGGCACTCCGTGGTGATCAATGCATCCTTTTTAGGATCTTTCTTTCCAACTTCAGAAATGACCTTGAATCCTGCAGCGATGCACATTTTTAGGATATCGCCTCTTCTCTCATCGGGAACATAAATGGTTCCATCAGAAAATTCAAGATGAGTAAATCCAAGTGATTTTGCATACTGTAAATATCCATTCAGATGACCGGGCGAATACCCTCCTGCGTTGAGGATGGCCACTTCGGTGAGGGTGCCCCCGATCATGGGACTGATTCCTGCGTCCAAATAGACTTGTATTTTTTGTTTTAAAATATCCTCGTCATAAAGTGCCCCTGTTCCAAAAGTGCATTTAACGATGTTCACAATTCCGGCAGTGAGGCTTGCCCAGTCCCTGGCACCATCGGGTCCGAATTCCTTTTCAATAACCATGACGATTCCGGTCTCTTCCGGAACCGTGATGAATGAGTCGAATGCTCGGTTCATGTAATACTCCTTTGAAGGTTCGTTTTAAATAAAACCACAGAGGACACAGAGATAGAGAGAAAAGGATTGAAATTAATATCCGTGTTTGTAAACACTGTGATCTCTGTGATTTCTATTTTTTATTCGTTTATGTCATCCCGGTCAAGAACACCCTCCCAGCAGTTCTGAGATCCTGCGATGATTCTGGTGACGCGCTGAACATGGGGCAGAAACCGGTCCACTGCCTCGAATCGTTTTCTCATGAGTGCCGGATTGTCAAAACCTTGGTGAGGATACGTGTCATAGTAAAGTACAGTCTCTGCAATTTTACTGCTGAGATTATCGAAGAGTGCTTTTCTTGCGCTCCTGGGATCATCGATATCGACTAAAATGCATTCCTCCCGTCCCTCTTCGATATG
>CAZYTI010001002.1:0-2393 GCA_964650065.1 uncultured bacterium | reverse complement strand
GACATTCCTATCGGTAAACATAGAGGTAACCTGGTGTCTGTTTATACCAAATCCACACATTTACAACTCCACTTCTGTTCCGGATACGTCGTCAGTGAAATTTTGGGCGAAGTCACGTTTGTGAATGAGTGTGAAGGGAGGGTTTCCGGTCTCATCATCGAAAAAGCGGCTGCATGCTCGTTGTATGCCAATGTGGATGCGAGCCTTCTTTCGGGTGATTTTACCAAGCTGGGACCCGAGGTAATGTTGTCCGGAATTGCCCTTTCTCTGGTGGAGCACATATTGCCGGACCAATCGACTTAAGGTTATGTTGAAAGGAAAGGAAAATTACGATAGGCTAAAGGACCTTGCCATTGGGGAAGGAGCCAGCCTCTTTGGAGTCGCTGAGATTGAATCGTTCAAAGAAAGGTTCCTGCTATCTCCCTCCGAATTAAACGGGCTGAATTATGGGATATCCATCGGAGTGGCACTCTCACCAGCCGTTTTAGCCGGAATCGTTGATCAACCCACCATGCTCTACAAGTGGCATTATCGTCAGGCCAATAATCTATTAGATCGGGTCGCCTTCCTTGTCACACTGGATATTATGAAGTTGGGATTCAATGCTTTGCCCATACCCGCTTCACAGATCGTCGATTGGGAGGCCCAAAAAGGGGCCGTTTCCCATCGAACACTGGGTGAAGCTGCGGGTCTTGGCTGGCGCGGCAGAAACAACCTTCTGGTGAATGAGACGTATGGTTCCAGGATACGTCTGGTTTCCGTTCTGACAGATTTGCCCTTGAAGACCGATCCTTCCAAATCTGATCAGACATGTGGGTCATGCAAGAGATGCATTTCTTTATGCCCGGCAGGCGCCCTGGATGAAAGCCCAGAGCAGTACGATTTTGACAAGTGTTTCAATTTGCTTAAAAATTTATCAAAATTAAGGGGAATCGGTCAGTATATCTGTGGTGTATGTGTGAAGGCATGTCCGGGAAAAAAAATTATAAATTATGAATTATAAATTATAAATTGATAACGATGAGTGAAACGTTAAAAGTAAAGACGATTGAGCTCGGTCTGCTTCAGACCAATTGTTATATCGTGGCTGAACCAAATTCCAAAACGGCCGTTGTGGTTGATCCTGCGGATGAGGGGGAACGATTATGGGAAATGATCCAGAAGGAAGGATGGCATCTGGAGAAGATACTCATTACGCACGGTCACTATGATCATATCGGTGGTGTGGCTTCATTGAAAAAGGCATCGCAGGCTGGAATTTTGATTCACGAGCTGGATTCAGAGATGCTGACGAATCCAAAGAGAAATTTTTCTGCTTTCGCGGGATCTCCCTTTGCCTGTGAACCCGATGGATTTTTAGAGGAAGGGCAGCGCATCCAGGTGGGATCGTCAGAACTTTTTGTTCTTCATACACCTGGACATACTCAGGGCAGTGTCAGTTTTCAAGGCGATGGGTTTGTTATTGTGGGGGATACCCTTTTTCAAAGAAGCGTCGGCCGGACAGATTTTCCAGGATCCTCTGGGTCTACCCTCATAGATTCCATTAAGAACAAATTATTGGTGCTTGACGATACAACTGTGGTTTATCCGGGACATGGTCCTTCAACAACCATCGGTGAAGAAAGAAGAGAGAACCCATTCCTTGCCGGAGATCAATTCACCATTTGAATCCCACCTGACTCGTTTCCTTGACCATCTTCTTTTGGATAAAGGGCTTTCTGCCAACACACGAGGGGCATACCTGAATGATCTTCGTCGATACCTCCTCTTTATTCATGAGCGAGGTATTCGAGATATGGCCAACATAAGTGCTCAGGATGTGAGGGAACTCATTGCATTCATGAGTGAGATGGGGATGGCCAATTCGAGTCTGGCCAGAAATTTAACCTCCATTCGCATGTTTCATCGATATCTCATGGGTGAAGAGATTATCCATAACGATCCCACCGTCAATATCGATGTGCCCAAGCGGGAAAAAAAACTGCCCACGGTCTTGGAAATTTATGAGGTGGAACGGCTGTTGGCCAAACCCGATGAATCCCTTTATCGGGGGATCAGGGATAAAGCCCTGTTGGAATTTATGTATGCCTCCGGTGTCCGTGTTTCTGAACTCATCAATCTAAAAAAGTCGGACTTCTTCGAGGAAGAGGGGCTGGCACGTGTTTTGGGTAAAGGATCGAAGGAACGAATTGTACCCGTGGGAGATATTGCGGTACGATGTGTGCAGCGTTATAGTCTAAGGGTCCGGCCGGAGCTGGCAATGAAGGGGTTGGGTGGCGACCTCCTGTTTCTCAGTATGTGGGGAAAGCCTTTGACACGAGTGGCCGTATGGAAGCTCTTAAAATCATATGGCATGGAAGCCGGTATTTCAAAGAATATCAGTCCCCATAACT
>CAZYTI010001001.1:0-2398 GCA_964650065.1 uncultured bacterium | reverse complement strand
GAAGCGAGATCAAATACCCGAACAGGTCCCACCGCTTCATGATGATGGTGATCCACATCAGAAAAAGAACCACCTGCCAGGGGACTGCCATAAGAATGGAGATCTTGTCTCGACGATTTTCCTTATTGACATTCTCCATGATCTGAGCCGGAATCTTTTTTCGAATAGGACCCCAGAATCCAAATGGACGCGTCCGTTTGTAGAATTCCACCAATATGTCTTCGTTGGTCGGTTTTGTCGCCAGGGTGCCGACAAGCATGCCGACAAATGAAAGACCGCTTGCGAAACTGAATGAAACATATTCGGGAACATCCGGGAACACCAGACGCTGAACCACAGCCGCCACCATACCCACCGCCGTGCCAATGGCGAAACCCCAGCCGTTCATTCGCCACCAGTACCAACGGACCAGGGTGGGAATGATCATCCCGGCACCGATACTCATGGTGATCCAGCCCCAGATCTCATTGATGTTGGTTATGGCCAAACTGAAGAGCAGACCCATCAGGACGATGAAAATGGAGGCCCATCGGCTGTGACGCATGAGTTTCTTTTCATTTGCCCTTGGGTTGATGTAAGCTTGATAAATATCTTTTACCCAATAGGATGCGCCCGCATTGACCGTAGAATCAAACGTGGACATGGCCGCAGCAATGAGACCGGCCACCAGCAGACCCTTGATGCCCACGGGAATAAGCTCGTTTACCACAACGGGCAGCACCATCTCCGGATCGCTGATCACGCCATGAGACGCACCATACGAGACTCCCATGATGGCAATGGCAGCGATAAAAGGCCAGCGGAACGAGAGCAGAAAGGTCCAAAACAGGGATAAGAGGCCGCAGTCCCGATCGCTCTTGGCCGCGAAATACCTTTGGATCATGTATCCGGACGTGCCGCCGCTCCCTTCGATAGTCACTTTGATCAAATAGAACAGGATGGCGATGCCAAAGAGATTATAGATGGAGTAGGTCGAATCTGCAGGGAAGGCGAGTTTCCAGTTGGGAAGCACACTCGTCCATGCCTCTCGGGTTGTCTGTATAGACTGAAACGTACCGTCTCTCATGGGAATGGAGACGGAGAAAATCTCCGGTATGTTAAATTGAGTAAAAGCCGTGATGCAGATGAAAGCAATCGTCCCGAAGATGAGCAATCCCTGAAAAACATCCGTCCAGACCACACCATAGAGTCCGCTGGCCACAGTATAGATCATGGCCAACACGATCATAAATATGGCTGCCAGGAACTGTGCTTTGAATATAATTTGAAATTCTGCAGCTTCACCGTATGCTTCGGACAGTTTGTCCTTTTGGTCCATGAGTCCATCCACGATGTGACGTAATGCCAGTAGACCCTGGTCCGCACTTCTCTGATAATGGATTGAAATGGACGACCGCAGAGACTTGGCTGATGTGCCAAATTCGATAATTTCATTTTGAAATTGGGAAAGGGACGTCACCCGTTGCCTGTTCTCCTTCAATCGGTCCCATTTCTTGACCAGATCCATCCACGCCTGTTCCATGTTCCTCTGCTCCGGTAAATGGAGATCCATGGCTTCAATCTCAGCCACAACAGACTGCCTGGTCACGTCCATTTGTGCGAAGCTACCCTCTATTTCATTGACCTCACTCTCACTTAATGATTCAGTAACACGACCGATATCCGGAAGACCCAAAAACGTACTGATAAACTTACCCGATCCCACGGCGAAATAGGTGACCATGGCAATGATGACGATGATGATGGAAATCGCTGCCATGAGACGGGCCACATTGCCCTCCCGCTCTTTACCGAAGCGAAAACGCATCCATTCGGCCATGGTCATGACTCTGGCCCGACGATTCCATTTCCCCATGAAAATCATGAGGAAGGCCATAATCAATGTCACCCCGCCGCGAATCTCGATGAACATCCCGGCCGCACCCAGGGCAAAAATCCATGCCGTATTGATCATGGTGCCGGCCACGTCTAAATTGGAAGCCATACCCGAAGCACCCAGGGCCCACCATGGCATCCCCCGATTTCCCAGAAAGTAAGAGTCGATTCCTGCGGAAGCCCGTTTCTGTAACATGACGCCTAACGTCACGATGGCTGTAAGATAAACGATGACAATCGTGTAGTCGATCGTTCCCATAGTTCCTCCTCAGTAACAGACGATGTTTTTATGAACCATTTTAATTCAAGTTTGTTTTAGAGTAAATCGTGTTAAAGTTATTGTGTTGCTGGTTTCTGGCTACTAGTAAAAAAATACCCATTTCACCTTGAGGCATTTAGTATAAAATCATTTTATGAATGCCAATCAACTATTTTATTTACCAGAGCCAATTACCCAACCGCTCGCCTCCTATCCCCCAATCCCTAATCCCAACACCCTTCCGGTCTCCTGTCTCCTGTCTCC
>CAZYTI010001000.1:0-2401 GCA_964650065.1 uncultured bacterium | reverse complement strand
TAAAGAAGGTATCCTCCAGGGCATCGAAGAAACCCGTCATAATACGGGACTCATATTGAATCTCGCACTAAATTATGGCGGAAGAGAAGAAATTGTTTCGGCGGTGCGATCGCTTGCCAATCTCGTTCAACAGGGAGTTCTTCATCCCGAAGACATCAATGGAGAAAGTATAGAAAAACATCTCTATACGGCCGAATTGCCGGATCCGGATCTACTCATTCGTACCAGTGGTGAGTTGCGGATTTCGAATTTCCTTTTATGGCAGCTGGCGTATACGGAGATATATATCACAGATATTTTGTGGCCGGATTTCAGGAGAAAGGATCTTTATCGAGCCATCGAGGATTATCAAAAACGTGAGAGGCGATTTGGCAAGGTGAGCGAACAAATTGAATAAGAAACAAACATTTTGGCAAATTTGAAAAACTCCAAGACGGGCTTAATGATTTTAAAAAATGTCTAAGCAACCCAGGCGTGCATAAATAATGATTCAATTTTATCCCCTTTAGCAAGGGGGAGATCAGGATGTAACATTTTTAAAAATCATTAAGCCCTTTGAAAACTTTAAAAATTGCTAAAGTTTAATAAGAAACAAACATTTAAGAGCGAACTCCGATTAAAATCAGGAACATAAGTAATAGTCGAATCGTCTAATAATATAGCTTAATCCCGCCCTGCGGCGGGACAAGTCATCGTTGAGGCAATTCTTTTTTTCTTTACTTTAGTGTGAGAAAATGCGAAGAAGAAAATGGGTCTTGATCGTAACCGCGATCGTCGTAACCATTGTCGTTGGATGGTATGTCGCCTGGCGTATGATCAAGGCAAATGAAATAATACGGGACACACTTCTGGCGAGGATTCGCCCCTTTCTGGCACAGGAGTCGGACATAGAAAAGGTTGATGTGGATCTTCACAGTCTGTATCTTCGGGGTGTGATGTTGGCCCCAAAGGACCGATCTTTCTCTTTAGAAATTGAGGAAATCCGTCTCGGCTACAGGTTTATCAACCTCTTAAAATACCGTTTTGCCCCACAAAAATTGGCCCATGAAGTGGTCCTCGTTCGACCCGCGTTGATTATCCGAAAGGATTTCACCAAAATACAATCCATGTCTTCAAAAGCAATATGGCTTGATCCTCGCAAAGTTGTTGAGGAATTGGAGGCAGTGAGACGGGTGACTATGGTCGATGCCGAGGTATTCGTCATTGATTCCACTGACAAGAAGATCCGCTTGGCTCATTCCATGAATGGTTGGCTCCATGCGATTCCCACAGATTCGGCTTTCGTACGTCTGGAAAGCAGACTCCTGGAAACGAATCGTAAGAACCTTAAGTTAGAAGGAAAGTTGAATCTTCTCACCGGAAGACCCGTCAGGATGCAGGTGCAGATTGAAGAATCCGAGATGGGTTCTGAGCTCCCTTTCCTCGTTCCGGATTATATTTCGGTTCAGCAGGGAAGAATGAAAGGGGAAGTCACCATTGATCAAGCCATAGGATCGTCAGGGTATGTTTAAATTCTTGACGGTGCCTTCTCATTCAAGAACGCTGATATTGGTTTTGAGAATATCAACGTCAAAGGGATTGTGAAAGGTTCAGATCTAATCATGGAGGGGGGCATACAGAGTTTCAATGGATCGCCCCTGACGTTTTCCGGAATGATCATGGATGTTATTCGAGACCCGCATTTGGATTTATCGGTTCATTGTTCCCGGTTTGATATACCTGTCTTTTTTCAACATACGATGCCTGAGACACAGTTGTCGTTGGGCGGAGAGGCACAATTTGATTTTCGATATTCCGGTTCTTTAGGCAATCCGACGATGAGTGGAGATTTCGTTTCTACCAATCTCAATGCATATGGTTTTGAATTCGATCATTTTGGTGCAACGGTTGGATTAAAGGATAGCGTATTCATCGTTCAAGGTGAAGGGGAACAGACAGACGGTGTTGCATTAACCTTGAAAGGCGAGATAGATTTTTCCGATTCTCTGGAAACTACAGTCTTGGCTGTTGATGTCAAGGGGAACGCGCTGCCAGCCCTGCCCCAGTGGTGCCACAGTCGAATAAATGCGTGTGGCGGGGAGATGAAAATTCGGATGTGGGGTGCGCTCAGGAATCTTCAGGGAGAAGCGCATGGCGTCATGTCTTTCGATTGGGGAGAAGAGAAAACACTTCAGTTGAATCCGAGTTTTTGGTATAAGGATAAGAACCTCCATGTGGAGGTGACCTCCAACAATGGATTTAATCTCATGGGTGACTTAAAATCTTCATTTTATGCAAATGCCCAATGGGAAATACAGGTGCAGGAAGCGGATGCGCTTTTGGAGCCATTGTTGGCAGAAAACTTACAGCCTCTAATTGAAAATGTAGATATAGATGCAGGGATTACCCGTTCCGACAAGGG
>CAZYTI010000999.1:0-2402 GCA_964650065.1 uncultured bacterium | reverse complement strand
CTGACGATCTCACGAGTTTGAGCCACAATACAATAACGATGGTCACCGAAGATGAACTTGGGTTCTTGTGGATCGGAACCTTTGGCGGCGGATTGAACAGATATGATCCCCGCACCGATTCGTTTATCCGTTATCGACACCAACCAGAGAACCCAGACAGCTTAAGTAATGATAAAATCAATTTTGTGAGTATCGATCGCCGGAACACGCTCTGGATCGGCACGCAAAGAGGGTTGAACAAGATGGACCTTTCGTCAAATGCGGGACAGGTTCCTAAAGGTACATTCGTCCGCATTTTCCATGATCCTGATGATCAGAAGAGCTTGAGCCATAACAGAGTGAGAGGCTTTTACGAAGACAAAAATGGAACGATCTGGATCGGCACAAGTCGCGGCTTGAACCGGTATAATAGAGATAACAACACTTTTATTCGCTATCTGGCGGAAGACGATAACCCACATAGTCTGAACCACAACTCACTGTATTTCATTACAGGAGATGTCAGTGGTGGTTTGTGGATTGGAACCGCAAACGGTGTTAATAAATCCTATCCTGATCATCACCGGTTTGAGCAACATCTCAGTGGTTCCCATATCCATTCAATCTTTGAAGACCAACATGGAATCCTTTGGGTTGGAACCAGTGAGGGGCTGAAGCGTGTGCATCGTGCTTACAGCCTGGCAAACTCCGAAGGTTACGAATCAGAGCATCCAATAAATTTGAGCGGCGCCATCGTGACTAAAATTTTACCTGCCCGGGAAGGGAAATTATGGATTGCGACTCAGGATGGCGGGTTAAATCACTGTGATCCAGGAACGGGAGCCTGTCGACATTATCGACATGATCCGGACAATCCTGAAAGTATACCCAGCGATGCGATACTGGATATGGCCAGTACCTTGGATGGGACCGTGTGGCTTGCAACATCAAGCAATGGTGTTGGCAAATTTAATCCTCACAAGGAGATGTATACCCATTACATCTATGAGAGTAATAATTCCAATAGTCTTGCTTCGAACTGGACTAGAACGGTGTTTGTTGATTCCGAGGGGAATATCTGGATCGGGACAGAGGGAGGCATCAGCCTATTTGATCCGAGCCGCGAGACCTTTACGAACTATGCGGTAAGGGGAAACGATCCGGTAAGTTTGAGTAACAATGTCGTCAATATGTTTTACGAGGATGGAGATGGAACGATCTGGATCGCAACCAATGACGGCTTGAATAAGCTTAATCCTTCAACCAACACGTTTACCGTGTATCGGAGCAAGGACGGCTTGCCAGGGAATAGTATTTCCGCGATATTGGAGGATACCGGGGGAAATCTGTGGGTGAGCACCAATAATGGAATCTCGAAATTTGATCCAACGCAGGAAACCTTCAGGAATTATGTTAAGTTGGACGGGCTACAAGGTAGGCAGTTCCTCTATCATTCCGCCTATAAAAGCCCGGACGGAGAGCTGTTTTTCGGAGGTGCAAACGGACTGAACGCGTTTCATCCAGACAACTTAAGCGATAATCCTTACATTCCCCCTGTGTACCTAACCGATTTTAACCTGTTTAACCAGCCTGTTCCTCTTGGCGGAGACTCCCCCTTGCAACAGCACATCAGTTATACCAATCATCTCACCCTTTCTCATAGCCAATCCGTGTTCAGCTTTGAATTCGTCGCGTTGAATTATCAGGCATCCCCCAAAAATCAATATACGTACATGCTTGAGGGTTTTGATCAAGACTGGATCTCAGCCAACAGCCGTCACCGCATCGCCAAATATACGAACCTGAACCCCGGTTCGTACAATTTTCGGGTCAAGGCCTCGAACAATGACGGGGTCTGGAATGAGACGGGGGTGACGTTGCGAGTGGTTGTTCTGCCGGCTTGGTGGGAAACCCGGACGTTTCGAGGCGTCATCCTGGTGGTGCTGATAGGATTGTTGGCAGGTGTCTATCAATGGCGCGTCCGCTCCATCGAAGCCCGGCGACAGGAACTTGAACGGTTGGTCGCTGAACATACTGCCGCGTTGAAAGCCAGTGAAGAAACATTGTCGGCTATTCTCACCGCATCGCCGGTCGGCATCGGATTAGTGCAAAACAGTTTACTCGGATGGGCCAATGAATCCATGTTTCGGATATTAGGCTACACAGAAGAGGAGTTGCTTGGGCAGCCATCCCGTATTCTCTATCCGAATCCTATGGAGTATGAACGAATTGATCGGGAACTGTACGCTATAAGAGAACTGGCCGGTATCAGGCATCTTGAAGCCCGTTGGGTGAGTAAAGATGGAACGGAGTTCGATTGCGAATTGCAGCTGTGTGCATTGGATCAAAATGATCATGCAAAGGGCTACATTATGGTCGCGAGGGATATTACCGACCGCAAGCGGGCAGAACAGGAACTTCGC
>CAZYTI010000998.1:0-2404 GCA_964650065.1 uncultured bacterium | reverse complement strand
CTATTCACCGGGTGCAGAAACCTATCCTGAAATGACTCAAGAATCCCTCCTGGAGATGCACCGGCAGGTGGGCGTGGCAAAGCCGTCAAAGGATGGACTGATGTATCGGGGGCTGATGATCCGGCATCTCGTCATGCCCAATGGGGTCAGTGGGACTAAGAATGTGATCGAATGGATTGCAAAAAACCTTCCCAGGGATACTTATCTTAACATCATGTCCCAGTACAGACCCATGCATAAGGCTTTGGAATATCCGCAAATTTCCCGAAGAATTTCACGTCATGAATACCGCTCTGCCGTGAAATGGGCAAAAGATGCGGGTTTGACCAATCTGGATATCCAGGGTGAGCCTTTCTGGTAAAGTAGTGTCAAAAGTTTTATGAAAGATGAATATCCTAATAAAGATATTTCTGGCGCTATCATTTCCAATGAGTAGATATTAATCGGAGACAACAGTTTTAAAACAAATTCGGAAGGTTGGTTTGTATTTTAAGAGAAATAAAATAGGATAACAGCAAATAGATTTGAAAATGAGTTGATTATAGAATTGATAGCCGTTGGGCCGTTACAAATCTTAATAAAGTTCAGATGCATATTTATTTAAGATCGATGGGTAAAAGATAAAAGATTTAGTAATCTACTAAATTATGGAGTTGAAGAGTCCAAATATCATATCACACGTTACGATATTTGAGAGGGCACAGAGGGGAGGTTAGATTTAATTGTGTAACATAAATAATATTAATAACTTCTCTGTGTGCTCTGTGGTTAATTTTTGACAATAGGGCCGATTCAGTGGGTATGATTTTTCCGGTTCAAGGATTATATTTTAACATCATTAAATATAGGGTGACATGAGCATGGTAGGAAGTGGCCAGGAATTTATTGAAAGAACAAAATATCATAATCTCGCGAAATCCGACCAGATGAAGGGTGTCCATCCTCCACCATTGGAACTGCCATATGATTCGACCCAACCTCGAATAGAAGTGCCGAAACCTGAAGCGATTCAAATAAATGACATTTCACTCAGGAAAGCCGTCGAAAACAGAAGCAGTGTTCGTGCTTATTCAACGGATGCCTTGAGTCTGGAAGAGGTGTCATATCTGCTCTGGTGTACCCAGGGCGTAAAGGAGACCTTCCCTCCTGACGGAACCATGCGGATAGTGCCTTCGGCCGGAGCACGGCATGCCCTGGAGACTTACCTGTTGATCAACCATGTAAAAGGAGTAAACCCCGGGTTATATCGATTTTTGGCCGTAGATCACCACCTGGTGGAAGTCAACAAAGAACCTGATATTGGAGATAAAATTATGCGGGGCTGTCTGGGACAGCAATTCGTGACATTGAGTGGAATTACTTTTATCTGGACGGCTGTACCTTACCGCATGACATGGCGCTATGCCGAGAGAGGGTACCGATATCTGTATCTGGATGCAGGTCATGCTTGTCAGAATCTTTATCTGTGCGCCGAATCTATTGGCTGTGGCGTTTGTGCTATTGGTGCTTTTTTAGATGATGAAATGAACTGTTGTCTGGATTTAGACGGTAGAAATCAATTTGTCATCTATATCGCTACCGTGGGCAAATATTTTTAGAGGAATTATGACACCTTTACAAATCATCAAAGTAGAAAATATTCGAAAAAGTTACGATAAGACAGTAGCTGTCGATGATGTCACTTTCCAGGTACATGAGGGAGAAATATTCGGCATGGTCGGACCCAATGGTGCAGGAAAGACGACCACCATAGAGTGTATCGAAGGCTTGCGGACCCACGATCAGGGTCAAATTCAGGTACTTGGTGTCAACCCCCAAAAGGATGGATATCGTCTTCGGCCACGTATTGGTATTCAGCTCCAGGAAACTTCCCTGCAGGACCGTATTAAAGTATGGGAAGCATTGGATCTCTATCGTTCTTTCTATCCAAAATCGTTAGATGGACAACTTCTCATGGAACAGTTGGGACTGGCGGATCACCGGGATAAGAATTTCACCAAGCTCTCGGGGGGGCAAAAGCAACGTCTTTTTATTGCATTGGCACTCATCCATGATCCCGAGTTAATTTTTCTCGATGAACTGACAACGGGTTTGGATCCTCATGCCCGTCATGCGATTTGGGATCTAATACAGGAAATTCGTGATCGGGGAAAGACCATTTTTTTAACGACCCATTTCATGGAAGAAGCGGAACGTTTATGTGATCGTGTCGCCATTATGGATCACGGCCGCATCGTGGCCATAGATACCCCTGAGAATTTAATTCGGGAACACAGTGATGAAAGTCGTGTAGTCTTCACTGTTCTGGGCGATTTCAATATCGATGAGATGAATAAGCTGAAGAGTGTCGATCGGATTGAAGCCAAGGGTGAACGCAATGTGGTTTGTGGTCAGGGAGATCGAT
>CAZYTI010000997.1:0-2410 GCA_964650065.1 uncultured bacterium | reverse complement strand
TCCAAATGGCGGGCAGGCAAATGACAAATTATAATTTGAAGATGTTTGCTGGAGTGATAATCTGTTGAAAAAATGGCGTTGGATCGATAGTGATTATGCAGACGGTGCCACCCATATGGCCATCGACCGGATGATGTTGGAAAATGAGGCTTTATTAAAGTTGCCGACCATGCGCGTCTATCGTTGGTGGCCCCATTGCATCTCTCTGGGGTATCA
This sequence comes from uncultured bacterium, assembly GCA_964650065.1. Lineage (GTDB taxonomy): Bacteria > Zhuqueibacterota > QNDG01 > QNDG01 > DSAB01 > CAZYTI01. Next base: position 2,194 of record CAZYTI010000997.1, on the reverse strand, counting down.
CCAATCTCGGGAGCGTATTGATCTCGCCTGCTGTCGGGAAGATGGCATCGATGTCGTTCAAAGACCCACAGGGGGAAGGGCCGTTCTCCATGCGGAAGAGGTGACTTACTCTGTGATCATTCCCAGGGAGGATGATTTACATTCCAAAAGTATTGGAGAAATTTACCATCTCATCAACATGGGTCTGGTTCGGGGGATTCGAAAGCTAAATGTACCGGCGGAATTAAAAAAGCGATCCCTGGATTTTCGTGCGCATTATAAAACAGCCTTAGCGGTGAGTTGTTTTTCAGCTGCAGCCAAATACGAGATCTTACTCAATGGGAAAAAGTTGGTCGGCAGTGCGCAGAGGCAGCTCCATGAAGGTGTGCTTCAACATGGATCGATCCTTTTGGGAGATGCCCACCTAAAGTTGCCCAAATACCTCAAGAACGTCCGGGGTGATGAGGCCGAGATGATGAAACGGGCTATCCGAGAGAAAACCATTTCTATAAGTGGTTTTATGAATAATACGGTGGATTATGGTGAAGTGGTCGATGCAATAAAAGAAGGCATGAAAGAAGAATTGTCTCTGGAATTTGAGGAGGGAACGATCACAGACGAAGAAATAGAAAGGGCCGGGCAGTTACATAGAAATTTTTCAGTGTTTTCGGGTAGAATGATTCCTCTACCGGAAGCGGTTTTGGACGAATGAAGTTATGTGTTCGTATCGCACGGGCTGACCAGCTGTTCAAAGGTCGGCTCTTTTAATGTCGCATGAAATAAATTTACCACCACGGATTGTCATGGAATAACACAGAGATGTGTGAATCCGTGGTGAAAAATTAAGTGAATAACTTGAGAAGAGGTTTGAGATTCCAAAAAAAATTTCAATATGGGGTGCGACAGGTTCAATTGGCACACAAACACTGAATGTGGTGAGCCAGCATGAAAATCAATTTCAAATAGAGACGCTGACAACCCATCTTAATGCAAACCTGGTTTTGGAACAGGCAAAACAATTCCGACCCCAATGTGTCGTTATTACGGGTGATGTGGAGAGAGAATTATGCGATCGTCAGTTTAATGAGATCGGCATCGAACTTCTCTGGGGGAAAGAGGGGTTGTTGGAGACCGCAGGGAGAGGTGGAGAAGATCTGGTGGTCAATGCGCTGGTAGGCGGTGTGGGTTTGGAGGCCACGATGAGGGCACTGAAGGCCGATGTTTCCATTGCCCTGGCCAATAAAGAGGTTCTTGTCATGGCCGGAGAAACAGTCACCAGGGAGGTGCAAAAGCGGGGATTGGAACTACTTCCCATAGACAGTGAGCACAGCGCCATTTTCCAGTGCCTACAGGGAGAAGAGATGGGATGGGTCCGGCGAATTCTTTTAACTGCATCGGGAGGTCCCTTCCTTCATGCCGAGATGTCTCAATTGGATCATGTGACTGTTGAAGAGGCCCTGGCTCATCCAAACTGGTCTATGGGGAAGAAAGTCACTATCGACTCAGCGACCATGATGAATAAAGCTCTGGAGGTGATCGAGGCACGATGGCTGTTTGACATGGCCCCCGAGAAAGTCCGGGTGGTTATTCATCCGCAATCGATTATTCACTCGATGGTGGAGTTCTCAGATGGGTCGATTAAGGCACAGTTGGGTGTGCCCGACATGAGAATTCCCATATCCTATGCCCTGTCCTACCCCCGGCGTTGGCCGGGGGACTACGGAGTCATGGATTTTTCAAAGGCATGGGAGTTGACATTTCTTACTCCGGACATGGACAGATTTCCGGCACTGCGGTTGGCATATCAGGTGTTGGATACCGGTGGAACCGCTCCCGCTGTGTTAAATGCGGCCGATGAAGTCGCCGTCGATCTTTTTCTTTCGGGTCGGATCGGTTTTTCTCAGATATCCCGTATCGTCGAAGACACGATTCGGAATCAAGATGTGGTCCGAAATCCGAGCTTAGATGAAATATTAGAAGCGGACCGGTGGGCGAGAGAGTTTCCATATAACTGTACGACCTAAAAAAGTGAGCGAGAAAACCTCATGAAAGACTTATTTAAAAATCCGATCCTCTACTACTTTTTTGTTCCTGTGATCGTGGGCTTGTGGCCGTTATTGGTTTGGGCCATCTATCTCCCGGAAGCCGAAAAGAGCATCGACGAGCATATCTCTCAATATAAAAAGGCCGAACCGATCATGATGGATATCCTTAC
>CAZYTI010000996.1:0-2411 GCA_964650065.1 uncultured bacterium | reverse complement strand
GATGCTTTTGAATGCGGTATCATTACTAGAATGCTGCCGGGATCTTCCAGGCCCGTGAAGTAATAGAAATCGTTGTCTTGTCGAAAGTGGGCACCCGGTTGCGGCATGCATTCACCGAAGAGAATGACCATTCCGTTAGAACATTGATCCATTAATAAAGATCGACGTCGTATGAATTCTTCTTTCGTATATCCTGTTCTTTGGGCGAAGGATAGAGAATAACATGTGATAATAATAAAACCTAAAGTGAGAGGGATTTTTAATGATTTATTGCTATGCATGGAAGGTCTCCGTTATTTTATCAAATGTAATTTCGTCTGGCGTCCATCAATATAACGGACTCCGGTCTCCTTCATGTAGACGGCATCCTGTTCCAAACCCATACGCACTACCTGATCGTTCCATTCGGGAACCGAGAGGTTTACACTTAATTCGATGGCATAGCAGGTATTGGAAAACAGAGGATAGTCTCCTCTACCTGGGATGGCCCGTTGTTGATCCCAGAGACCGATAGTGGGACCAGCGGCGTGGCCATGATATCCCAGGGGATGGGTATAGATGCTGCCCGTGATCCCTTCGGCATTCATTTTAGCAAGGGAGGCCAGTAGAATCTCGTTTCCTGTTCGGCCTTCCTGGAATTCATTGGTGAAAATATCCTGGAGACGATTGCCGATACGAAGCACTTCCTTAAGGCCTTCCGGAGCGCCCTCTTCCCCCTGTTTTAATACATAGGCATTTTCCTGAGTGTCTGTATTCAAGCGAAGATATTTAATTCCAATATCGCAATGAAGCAGGTCACCCCTTTTGATGACATTTCTCGTTGTTCTATCGTCATCCTCATTCTTCTTTCGTTGTATTGAGATTGACGGCTGAAACCACGTTTTTAAACCAAGACCGCCGATTTTCTCTCTCATCCACCAGACCACATCCTGGGTCGTCGTGACACCGGGCGTAATTACTCTGTTGGAAAAAGCTTCAGCGATAATGCCGTGGGCAATGGCCACGATGTGGTCGTACACTTCCATTTCCAACGGGTGGCGTTTTTCCAGCCAACCGACGGCCATTCTTTCGGCATTATGAATCCGGTTTGTGTGTTTTTTATCCAGGGCGCCGATGAGTTTTGCTTTCAACGAGGCCGAGAGCCCGTCTCCGAAAGCGAAGGTATCGGATTCGTTTATCCCGATCCGTTTGGGGTCTCGTTCGGCTACGACTTTTGCAAGACAGGTCCACTGATCCATCTCTTCGGGGTTCCATACGCCCTTGTAGTAATTCCCGATTCCATATCGGCTGACGGCCAATCTTTCGATACCTTCCTTCCCTCGGTCATAGAAGACCAGCATGGTCAAGCGCCGGGCAGCCATAGAGGTGGCCGGAACCAGGGTTGGAAAAACCGGATCTTCGTTATACTCCCGACAGATAATGATCCACATGTCGAACTTCTCCCGACGCATGATTTCCGGCAGGACTTCTTCCAGGCGTACCGTGAGCCATCGATTGATCACCTCGGCCCTTTTGCGGAGGGGCAGGATGGAAGGATGTGAAGCTTCAACAGTCTGGAGAAAAAACATCAGTGCAAACAAACAAAGTGCGGTTTGGGTTCTCTTGGATTTCATTGGATTACCTCCTAAAGATGCGATTTAACCTTTTGTATTATTCTGTTTCATCACAGAAAAAGTGCTTGCATTTATTGAATAAATATACTATCATTTGTATAACCTTGTATAAGGTTGTTTAATCTTTTATCAACTTGATTAAGGATTTTAAAATGGATAACTTCATTTCTATCAGTGATGCAGCGACTATTATTGGTGTTAATAAAGAAACTTTACGCCGTTGGGATAAGACCGGGAAATTTCCATCCTCAAGAAATCCAATTAATAATTATAGAGTCTATTCGTTAGAGCAAGTTAATGTTTTTATAAAGGAATTACAACTTGAATATACTCCTGAAAGAAAGAATAGAAAATTAGGCAAACCTTTTTTTAAGACGGATTTGGGTTCATTGTATAATATTGATGTCCTACAATTTCTCCGATCAATTGACAATGAAAGTGTTGATCTGATTTTTGCAGACCCACCCTATAATATTAAAAAGGCAGAATGGGATTCCTTTCAATCTCAAAAGCAGTATGTTGAATGGAGCATGCAATGGATAAAAGAAGCTCATAGAATTTTAAAACCTCATGGCACATTATATGTTTGTGGTTTTTCAGAAATACTTGCCGATATTAAATGGGCAGCCAATTATTTATTCAAAGGCTGTAAATGGCTTGTCTGGTATTATCGGAACAAAGCCAATCTTGGTAATGATTGGGGGCGTTCTCATGAAAGCATGTTACATTTCAGGAAAAGCAAAAAATTCATTTTTAATATTGATCTGGTTTTCCGCATCTTTTTTGCTTGGAGCGGTT
>CAZYTI010000995.1:0-2412 GCA_964650065.1 uncultured bacterium | reverse complement strand
ATTTTGCCGTATAAATTGCTCATGATTGTACCAGATGGATTTACTCTTAAAAGTATATACCGTGTTATTATTGATGTCCAACCACTGACACGTGATGCGGTAGGGATTCTGTCCGTTCATTCGAATTGAACGACGGGATAGTAAGTGGATGAACTTCCGGAATCACCGGATGAAGAGGATCTCCGGCTCAAGTCGACGATTTCACCCATGGCTGTTTCTGATTTTGTAATGAACGATCTTGTGTCCTGATAGAGGATGATACCCACCATGATAAAGACAAGACCGATTCCGGCGAATACGGTTCCAATAATTTTAATAGCCTTCATGATCTTATTCTTCACTGGATATATAACATGTTTTTCGTTTGTAAAATGTCAGCCCCTCGGAGTTGGTAATAATAGATACCGGACGATAATCCTTTTGCATTAAATGTTTCATAATGCATACCCTGTGGTTTTTTCGTGTCGATCAGTGTAATCACATGTCTGCCCAACACATCGTAAACCTCGAGAGTCACATGAATGCTTTTTTGCAGGTGAAAATGTATGATCGTCGTTGCATTAAACGGATTGGGGAAGTTCTGATATAGTTGAATCCTGTCGGGATTTGGTCGTATGAGGCCATTTTCTCCTGGAATCCATGTGGAGCTGGGATATCCCCGCTTACGCATGATTTGACGATGTGTTTTGCAATCTTTACTTTGAATAAAATTCCACCACTTCCGGAGGAAGGTCTCATTCTCGTCAAAATTGTAAACATGGGTGACTGCGCCAAATACATCGCCGGTGGTCGCCGATGCGTAATGGGTGATGGCAGAGTCGGTTCGTGCCATGTGAGTGACTCCGGTAATTCCCAGTGTGTAGACGGTTTGGCTGTTGAGTATCTCCGTCGTCGGTTGGCTGATGGCATGTGAGATGAGGTGCCCATTGGTTCGATAGGGAATTCCCACGGGCCAGTCGAAATCGTCCCCGATCGTTGCTGAGAGGATCAGTGAGTCACCGCCAACTTGATTTAATAACATCATGAAATCATCCATTCTACCATTAAATTTGGACGGATTGGGGAATTCATTGGGAGGATGGTCTGTATATCCGTCCCATCCGTTCCCGGCTTCGATGCCGTGATGATGGGCACCGATTTCGTGTCCTCTCTTCTGCCAGTTTCGGACCGTATCCAGTTTGGCCGGATCGGGTAAGATGGATATAGCCCATTGAGGTGTGAATTGAATCGTTAAAGGGATACCCATAGAATCGGCCAGATTGACGAGCCTGATAAGTGTCGGAAAAAGATGGATATTATGGGGTTCACAGTGAATGATTTGCATGACGTCCACGGACTGAGCTGATACAGTACCATGGAGACTCATGAGACATGCAAAAAGGACAAGTGTCTTTTTCATGATTATATAATTTCATATATAAGATCCTGAAAAGATAATACCTTTTGTGGATAATGTCCAATCATTTTTTTGATAAAATTGAGAAATAAAAAAATCCCCCGGATTTTTTCCCGGGGGATTTTTTATGGGACTTTGTGGATAGGTCTATTGTGGGTAAATTTATAGAAACGTTCGGTTATCTTTGAATTCTGATGATAAAGTAGGTCTTTTGACGGTTGAGCAAATCGTATTTCACCAGAAAACCACAGTTGTCCGAAAGCGTCAACAGAATTCGCATTTCTTTACCATCTTGTTCTATATTGGATGCAATTATTTTTGATTTGGAAAAAAGTGTTTCTGCTTCGTTTCTTGTCATCTGTTTCATTTCTTTGCCTCTTCATTCATTTTCACGTTCTAATATATAAGACAGTAGAAACAAAGAAATAGTTGCATAATTTTTTTAAAAAATAAAAAAAATTAAATTCTATTCATATTTAATGGCAATAACCGGATTTGCTATGGCCGCTTTGATGGCTTGAAAGCCGACCGTTAAGAGCGAAATTAAAATAGCCAGAATGCCACTCAATATAAATGTTGTCCAACCCACACCAATGCGATATGCAAAGTTCTCCAGCCATTGATTCATTGCCAGGTATGCAATGGGCCATGGATCTCGTTCCCACGCTCCGAGTTTGTGTGAAAACATGTATGTTGGCATACTGAAACAAGGGAATCTAAGCATGAATCCTCTAAAGGGTACAGGAACAAGGGATTAGGAGATCCTTCGTCCCGCCTTCGGCACTCAGGATGACAATTATTTATGTATATTAATCGTTTTCACACAGTCTGTCCGCGTGGGAACGAGATATGAAAGGGATTAGGATATCCTTGCCCGATGCTCAGGATCGGGACGAGGAATCAGGGGCATACTGAAATGTTGAAAAAGAAGGTCCTAACCCGGCGGCCCCAGGGGACTCTCCTTGCACCCGGTGGGTTCGATCGTGTAGATGATTCCCGCATTCTTCCAGCCTTCA
>CAZYTI010000994.1:0-2413 GCA_964650065.1 uncultured bacterium | reverse complement strand
GATGGGCGATGAGGACGATGCCGATGCCACTCACGAAATTGGGGGTGGAAGTATCGTGATCCATGATGATAAGAATGTTACTAAGAGCGGTACTGATCTAACACTGATCGAATCGGATGCCATTCCCACTACATTTGTCCTGCTTCAGAATTATCCCAATCCCTTCAATCCGGAAACCACGATACGATTTGATATGCCTGAATCCAGACATGTTACTATTGTGATATTCAATACTTTGGGACAGGTCGTACGATCATTGTTGGATGAAGAATGTCAGGCAGGGGAGTATCTGATCAAATGGCGGGGTAGAGATGATTTTGGTCATATTGTACCGGGAGGTATCTATATCTACAGGATTCTTGCAGGTGAGTATTCATCAACTCGCAAAATGGTTTATACCCGATAGTCTCATTTAAATCGTAATCGAAAAGCCCTCCTGACTGCCAGGGGGGCTTTCAAATAAAAATGGTTGAGATACATTGAAACGTTACGAGCTGGAAATTCTCGGAAAATTAACCTGGAAGTTTACATCGGAGGAGGAGGTTCTCCAATGGGCTTTACGGTTAATGATGGGCTCATTATCCGATATTACAATTTATAGACTCGATACAAGTGAAAAACGTGTGGGAATAGATTTTACACTGCATAAGGATGGTCAAGTCTGTGAATATTGCAGGGCGAAAGGGGAGGTAGTAACTATTTCAAGAGTGAATTTCGAAAAATTGAAAAAGTTGACCTGTCGAAAATGCGGAATGACCATTACGAAGCCTCCCGTAAAATAAATGATGATGTGTTTTTCCTTAACTCATGATTATCTTCGTGGCTTTATCCACGCTGTTCAATTTATCAAAAGTCGATCGAATCACATTATCTTTTCTGCTTTATCTGTTGCTGAGTTATATGCCGGTGTCCGAGATGGGAAGGAGCATGATCATTTAGATGAATTTATAAGCATTTTTCCAGTGATTGATGTAACTTCAGAAATAGCCAGAATTGGGGGTTTGTATAAGCGGGATTATCATAGGTCTCATGGCGTTGGGTTGGCAAATGTAATAATCGCCGCAACAGCGAAGGTCCAACAAGCTAGTTTACGAACTTTGACTACGGCCCATTTCCCAATGCTTTCTGAAGTTGAAGCTCCCTACGCAAAGGCTTAATTCATGTATGATATTCGTGTTACGATGAGTTAATCGAAAGTCTAAAAAAAATTAGATGATTATTTCGTTTTAAAAATATTCAGGAAATCATCTCTTTTAATACCGGCTTGTGTGAGTATTATACGAAGTGTAGATCCTTTTATTGTGCGATGATTTGGTATTGTGATTGGAATGGATGTCCCATCAGGATTTTCTTTTATCATGGCGATATGGTTCCCTTCTCGCACTACACGAAAGCCTAACCTTTCAAAGGCCTTTATTACTTTAGCTTTTGGTGCATCAATTGGGAATTTAGTCATTAGATGGCAATCCCTGTCTCGGCGATAAAGGCTTCTAGAACGGGTGGTTCTGTCTCGAGAACTTCCTTCCCAAAAGTCTCGATATGGAATTTAATTGCCGACTTTACATCAGCTAACGCGTCTTCATAACTACTGCCTTCTCCTACGACAATCCCCTTTAGACCCAGGGGATAAGCTACATAAGTATCTGGGTGTTTCTCAACAATAATTTTGAATTGTTTCACCATAATCTCAATCCTTTTTTTATTCTAACTCCACCGGCCTCACCCTGGCTACATACCCTCCCCCGGGACCCATGCCAATGTAGAGTGAATCTGAGGCAGTAATGGCCCGTTCCACAATATCTACGCCGGTTGGATCGATCATGGAATCGATTTTATCGGAATATATCTCTGCAGAAAAATGTCCTTCTCCCAGAAATGAAAGGGGTATGGTAAGTGCCCGGGGTGTCCAATCGGTCATGGCTCCAATGAACCATTCTTCACCGTATCTCCGGGCGATGGTGATATAATCTCCAACGCCGGCATTTAAGACTCTGGTGTCATCCCATGTGGTTGGTACGGCCTTGAGGAATTCGATGCTGGGCTGATTTTGATAACTGGCTGGATAGTCGACACACATCTGGAGTGGGGATTCGTAAATCACGTACATGGCCAGCTGATGACACCGGGTGCCCATGGCTACCGGGGGGAGAGCCTGGGGATCGAAATTTTCCTTCATCACCGTGCGAAAGGAACCCGGCGTAAAATCCATGGGTCCTGCCAGCATGCGCGTAAAAGGCAGGATGAGTTCATGTTCCGGATCGCATCGGTCGGACCATTTGCTGTATTCAAGACCCAATACCCCCTCCCGGGTTATCAGATTGGGATAGGTCCTGCGGATCCCTGTCGGTTTATAGGCACCATGAAAATTCACGATCAAATGGTGTTGTGCTGCTTTCTCAATGACATCGTGGTA
>CAZYTI010000993.1:0-2413 GCA_964650065.1 uncultured bacterium | reverse complement strand
TCTGCACCCGGGACGGAATGGTATAACTTGGTACAAAGATAACAATTTATAAAGGCGACAATTGCATGTATAAAAATCTGCTCTCCATATTATTTGTAACGATGATCATTTTTGCATCAAACCTGTCGCTTTCAAAGGGTCAAGGTCCTACCTTCATCAAAGGGGCGGATGTGTCCAGCCTGGCGCGCCATTGAGGCCAATGGGGGCATCTTCAGGGAAAATGGAATGGTGAAAGATGCATTGCAGATTTTTAAGGATCACGGATTTAACTTCATTCGCCTGCGGCTGTGGCACACACCTGAAGATGGACATTATGGCCTCCGGGAGACAATCGAAATGGCCCGCCGGATTAAATCCCTTGGAATGGATTTTCTTCTTGATTTCCACTTTTCGGATACCTGGGCCGATCCGGGCCACCAGACCAAACCCGAAGCATGGAATAATCTATCCTTCGAAACTTTAAAGGACAGTGTTTTGACATATACTTACAATGTGATCAGTCAACTAAAGGACCAGAATGCACTCCCTGATATGGTTCAGTTGGGCAATGAAATTATATGCGGAATGCTGTGGAATGAAGGCCGTGTTTGTGATCCTTACAACATCAACAAACAATGGCTGCAATTGGCTGAGTTGCTCAATGCGGCCAAGACCGGTATCTACGATGCGATGGGTGTCGAAGATACCATGCAAATCATGATTCATATCGATCGCGGCGGCGATAACGGTGGGAGTCGCTGGTTTTTCGATAATCTGTTGGATCAAGATTTTGATTTCGATTTGATCGGACTGTCTTTTTACCCCTGGTGGCACGGTACGTTGGATGACCTCTCTGATAACTTGAACGACCTGAGCACGCGCTATGAGAAGGATATCATCGTCGTCGAAGCGGCCTATCCCTGGACCCTGGGCTGGAATGATAACCAGCACAACAAGATCGGCCTGCCGTCTCATCTTCATTCAGATTATCCTGCAACAGTAGAAGGTCAGAAAAATTACTATGCCGACCTCATGCAAAAAATCCGTGAAACATCACAAGACAGGGGTAAGGGTGTGATGCTCTGGGAACCGGCATGGATCACGGCTCCGGGATTGGGTTCTCCATGGGAAAATGTTTTGGAATCCATTTCGGCATTTGAAAGCACGGCATCGTCGGTGGCGTCTTTGAAAGTATACCCTTCATCAGATATGGTCTTCAGAAATTATCCCAATCCTTTTAATGCGTCGACCACGATCCAGTATGAAATACATGATTTTTCAACTGTGAACGTCCAAATCATCGATATCAATGGCAGAGTGATAAAGCATCTATGGAATGCATACAGAGCTCCCGGCAGATACACCTGCCGTTGGAATGGCGATGATGACCACGGAAATCGGGTTAGCACAGGCATTTACTTATGCAGACTGACTTCAAAATTTGGTAATAAAATAATAAAATTATCAATGTTACAATAACAGGAGATGGGACATATGAATGGAGGTAAATTCATGAAAATCGAGCTTGTCAAGCCACTCTATTTCTCACTGTTTCTGTTCATGTTTTCAAGTTGTGTTTTTGCCAGTCAAACGCTGAACTTTAACGGAGATTGGAAATTCAAGAAAGGACATCTGGATAATGCTGCTCTCCCTGATTTCGATGATTCCTCATGGGAAGAGGTACGTCTGCCCCATGATTGGGCTGTTTTCGGACCTTTTGACCCTACAGGCGATGGGGCGACCGGCAAACTTCCATGGCGGGGTGAAGGCTGGTATCGGAAGACATTCGACCTGAGTCCTGATGATAAAGGTAAAAGGATCTATCTTCTTTTCGATGGTATCATGGCCTTTCCCAAAGTGTATATGAACGGCCGACTGGCAGGGGAGTGGGATTACGGCTACAACTCCTTTTTTCTGGATGTGACAGAATGGGTGATATTTAACAGGCTCAATGTCATTTCAATTCATGTCGATACACGCCAGCATGACAGCAGGTGGTATCCCGGAGCCGGTATCTACCGGAAGATACAAATGATCATTACCGATCCCGTGCATGTTCCCATCTGGGGAAACTACGTGACGACTCCCGATGTGAGGGAGTCCTGGGCAGATGTTCGCGTTTTAACAACGGTAAATAATTTCAGTGATGAAAAACTGAAAATAAACCTTGAAACGTCCATTTTGAGTCCTGAAGGTCGGGTCATTCTCACTAAATCCGATGAAAAGGATATGGCTCGTGGTCAGTCTTTTGAATTCGAACAATGGTTCACCCTGATCCGGCCCCGGCGATGGGATATCGAAGATCCCGTTCTTTACACGGTGAAGACGATTGTGAAAAAAGGGGATAAGATCTGTGATACGACCATAACACCTTTTGGTGTTCGCACATTTCAATTTACAGCGGATGATGGTTTCCATTTGAATGGACAGCGGG
>CAZYTI010000992.1:0-2414 GCA_964650065.1 uncultured bacterium | reverse complement strand
GGTATGGTGGGAATCCTTTGGGAACGGGATAGAACCCAGAATTTGTGTGGTCAAACGAAATGGTGAGATCATCGGTATCGCGCCGCTTCTTATCCAGGGATCTGATGCCCGGTTTATAGGGCATTCGGATGTTTGTGATTATCTGGATTTTATTGTTGCCCCGGGAAAGGAGAAAGCGTTTTTTAAAGCGCTTGTCAAATACTTCAGGCAGCAAGGTATCACCCATCTGGATTTGCGTCCGCTGCGATCCGATTCGAGCGTGCTTACCAGCTTCTTTGATGTTGCACAAACGCTGGGTTGTAAGACATCCTGTGAGCCGGAAGACGTATCCTGGGAGATGGCGCTGCCGGCAACCTGGGATGAATTCCTGGGCAACCTGACCGGGAAGCAGCGTCACGAAATCAGACGCAAGCTCAGGCGATTGGAGAAAGCAATCCCTTTTAAATACCGGATCGTTGAGGATGTTGATTTCGTCAGAGAAGAGATGAATACTTTCTTTGACCTGTTTAGAAAAAATCGGGAGGATAAAGCGGCATTTATGACGCCTCGATTGAGGTCGTTCTTCCGGTCATTGGCCGAGGCGATGGCCGAGGTTCGAATACTAAAGCTTTTTTTTCTTGAATTGAATGGTACACCGGCAGCTGCGGTCATGTGTTTTGACTATGGCCGCACCCGGTACCTCTACAATAACGGATACGATCAACAATTTAAATCGCTGAGTGTTGGTGTCCTGAGCAAGGTACTGAATATCAAAGACGGTACTGAAAAAGGGATTAAAGTCTATGATTTTTTGAAGGGTTCGGAAGACTATAAACACCACCTTGGAGGGAAGCCGGTTCAGCTGCATCGATGCCGGATACGAATCGAGTGAAGCAGTCGTTTTGACAACCAGATATAAAAAGGGCAACCTTCATAACACGGCAAAAGTAGTTTACACTTTTTTTGCCATTTGGCTAGGGTTTCAGGTTTCAGTGTTCGGGTTTCAGGTCTTGCGTTTGTCACTTCTGACACCTGACACCTGACACCTGGCAACAAAAAACAGGATCGAAGAATTTTTTTTTGCCGTCCGTCTTCTTAAAAAAATGTAAACCGAGAAATGAAGGACGCCCAAAAATGAGGTCTCTTATTTGAAACTACAGCCGTTGCGAATTGCGATTCTCAGCATCCATTCGAGTCCTATCGGTGAACTGGGAACCAAAGATACCGGGGGCATGAGTGTATATACCCGGGAAATCGCTCAGGAACTGGGAAGCCGTGGTCATCAGGTAGATATCTATACCCGTTTACCGGATCCAACCTGTGATCCGATCATTCATCTATATGAGAATGTTCGTCTGATCTATTTGAACGGTGGAAACAGAGGACTCAAGAATAAGTTGGAATTGTTTCCTCACCTTGAGGTCTTCTTCAAAGAATTGGACAACCATAAAATACAGGAAAACCTGCAATATGATCTTGTTCACAGCCATTATTGGTTGTCCGGAGAGCTGGGAAGGCTGGCCCAACATTACTGGAAAGTGCCCCATATTATTATGTTTCACACGCTGGGCGTGGCTAAGAATATGACAGGTGTTGGGGACAAAGAACCCCGGCTTCGTATCGACACTGAAAACAAATTGGTCAATACCTGCCAGCGTATACTGGCTGCTACTGAAATAGAGAGAGAGCAACTCGTGCGGTATTATGGCGCGTCACCGGATAAAATCAGAGTGGTGTCCTGTGGTGTTAATTTGGATCTTTTCCATCCGAAAGACAAAATTGAAGCTAGAAAAGATCTGGGATTTGTTCCGGATGAATCCATCGTCCTTTATGTGGGCAGATTCGATCCCGTAAAGGGAATCGACCGTTTGTTGACGGCCATGTCTCATCTAAACAACCATCACAGGATTCGGCTGATCATCATCGGTGGAGATGGAGAGGGAACACCGGAATCCAGGCACTTGAAGCGGATTGCCGACAAATTAGGTATACAGGAGGTTGTGACCTTTGTGGGCAGAGTCCCACAAGAAGAATTGCCGCCATACTATTGCGCTGCCGATGTGCTGGGGGTGCCCTCTCACTATGAAAGCTTCGGGCTGGTGGGGCTCGAATCCCTGGCCTGTGGCACCCCGGTAGTGGCGACACCGGTTGGCGCCATGGAGAGGATTCTTCGGGAAGGTGAGACGGGCCGCATTGTGAATGACGCCAGCCCCTTTTCACTGGCAAAAGCGATCGAAGAGTTTATCGCGGTACCGGGCAACAATGGGTTGTCACCCCATGCCATTCGTACATCCATTCTTGACTATAGCTGGGAAAACGTGACCTCATCGATCATCAATGAGTATGCGGTTGTATTCAACCTTTTCAGGAACAGGCAATCAGGAACTGAAATGCCCTCTCGGGTGAACAGGTGAGGGCTATCGATCCAATGCGGG
>CAZYTI010000991.1:0-2418 GCA_964650065.1 uncultured bacterium | reverse complement strand
GTTGAATGGCAGCAATACCATATTGGAAGGCATGAATGGGGTCAGTAATGTGGACGTTCTCTCCGGTTATGAAAATATCCCCTTCATAAGAAGGATACGCCCCTGACAAAATTTTTACAAAAGTCGTTTTCCCGGCACCATTTTCACCTACCAAACAATGAAGCTCACCCTTCCTCAAATCAAAATTGATGTTGTCAAGTGCTTTCACACCCGGGAAATTTTTTGAAATTCTCTCTGAATGTAATAGAATCTCGTTCAAATTTCTTCCCTTAAAAACAGGTTAGAGAATACCTTTCCGGTATTCTCTAACCTGAATATAACTAATTATTTGTCGTTATCGTTAGAATTTAATAGGATCTTCGGTTTTATAATATGGTAAGTCTAAAAGCGAGGCATCTTCTGTCCAACTCTTTGGATAATATTTGCTGACATCAACATACAGTTCTTGCTGTCCACCCCACTCTACAAGTGGAAAATCTTTTTTGTTTTCCTTCATCATGCTGAGATGTTTTTCAAGAATATCCATCTTTTCGCTTGTGTATGTTCTCATTGGAAGCATCACTCGAGAAGGGATCTTTTCACCATTCAGATAGCGAAGGCCATATTCAAATGCCAGCATTCCAAAATAGGGTGGCGTCTCTGTCGTCAGATTCGTTTCTCCTTTTACGATCCCTTCGAGAAACTCAGCCACTCCATCGATTCCAAATTGCGCATCCCCAACGAGCTCTGTTCTTCCCGCTTCTTTACAGGCCTGGATTGCGCCCAGGTTGCCTTCGTCAAAGGAACCGGCGACAGCGTCAATCGTACCGGCAGGAAAGGTTTCGAGCCAGTCTCGCATAATTTCATAAGACTTCTGCCTATCAAACGCAGTTGGTCGCGAAGCGATGATTCTGATATCGGGATATTGATCCAAAACGAGGTTAAGTCCGATTGAACGGTGAATTGCAGGTTCCGACCCGGCCAATCCGGCTAACTCTATCACATTGCCAATAGGTTTACCGTGTTTCTCGGTTAAATATTCAACGATTTTTTGTCCCTGGGCAACGCCCTGATACATAAAATCCATCGAAATATGGAGGATATACAGATCATCAGGATCATCCCAGGCAAGCGGTTCGGCAATTCCTCTATCTACCGTAATCAGAGGTACCCCGACTTCTTCACACATATCATAAATAACCGATAAAGGTTCGGCTTCATTGGCCGAGACGATCAGAAGATCCGGTTTCAAGGCGATCAGCGATTCGATATCAGAGACCTGCTTTGCCGAATTGTTCCCGGCATTGGCCCACAGAAATTTTATTCCAAAACGTCCGTTATAGGCATTTCCAAAGGCTTCCATATCTTTCACATGGTTGAGCCGCCACAGATCATTCATATCCCCATTTGAATACACGACAAAATACTTTTTCTCAGGAACCGCTCCAGGTTTGTCTATTCCCGGAAGCAGTTCAGTCGGAAAATCTGTCGGGGTGATGGGCTCACCTTTTAATGCAGGTTCTCTTTCGGCCGCTTTTCCTTCGAAAGCAAAAACGGTGGTTAACAACATCACAGCAATAGCGAATAGCAGGAACATTGTACTTCTCTGTCTCATTTTTATTACCTCCCTAGTAAAAAAGTTATCTGGAAATTGTGATCCGATCTTTAGAGCAAATCCAGCTCCTACGAATCTGCCCCATTAAAGATATATTCATTATATCATATGATGTTTGTCAAGAATTTTTTTAATACATGTGTAATTTTTGTATTGGCGCCGTTCATGCTACCAATACAATTGCTTAAAATTTTCTTTACTTCTGTCCTTGCGCTCATATTCCTGCGAATAACCATGAAATATGTCTATTATGAATACGAATAGAAATCCCCTGATTTTAAACAAACACTACAAGCGGCAGCGAAACGTCTGGAAAACGGCGCGCTATGCGATTCTCATCGTGATTGCTGTGCTCTTTTTGGTTCCGTTCTTCTGGCTGATGTTGAGTTCACTGAAGACGCAAACCGAAATGGTGACGTTTCCTCCTAAATTCCTCCCCCAGAATCCCCAATTTCAAAACTATCTTCTTGCAGTAACCAAAATTGATTATCTTCACTACCTGCTGAATACGATTGAATTGAGTTTGGTGTATACCGTGCCCGGAATCATTACAGCCGCTATATTTGGGTATGCGTTCGCGCGCTTTCAT
The DNA here is from genome assembly GCA_964650065.1 of uncultured bacterium. Lineage (GTDB taxonomy): Bacteria > Zhuqueibacterota > QNDG01 > QNDG01 > DSAB01 > CAZYTI01. The sequence continues at coordinate 235 of CAZYTI010000991.1, read as the reverse complement.
GCCCCGGGAAAAAAATTTCTTTTCAATATCGTAATCATCCTCATCATGATTCCACCCGTTGCCGTCATGATTCCGGAATACGTTTTTTTTGCTCGGCTGCGCCTCATCAATACCTATTACATCTGGCTCCTCTGGGGAATCGGAGGGAACCCCTTATACATTTATCTCTTTAAACAATTCTTTTCCTTTTTCCCGAAAGAGCTGGAAGACGCGGCTCTTTTAGACGGCTGTTCCC
>CAZYTI010000990.1:0-2419 GCA_964650065.1 uncultured bacterium | reverse complement strand
GATTCCGAAAAGGATCGGAAACAACCGGGGTTTATCCCTTCCGTTCACCGTTTACCGTTCACCGTTTACCGTTCACCCTCTTTTCACCGTTTACTGTTCACCGTTTACTGTTTACCGTTTACTGTTCACCGTTCACCTTCTTGCACTATTTACCACTCACCTTCTCCTTCTTCACTCAAATGCCGGTTTCGGCAGATCGGCCCACATGGCATTCTGTAATTTCTTGACTTCCTCCAAGGCTTCGAAACCCGCTTTTGTCAACTTATAGAATCGTTTACTCTTCCCCCCTCTCTCTGCGACGGGTTCACTAATGGTCGTGGACACCAGTCCCTTTCTGGTCAGGCGGTCGAGCACGTCATATATCGCTCCGATGGACCAGTATTTTTGAGTCATCTTGGAGACATGTCCCCGTATGGTCACACCATAGGCATTCTCCTCCAGTTTCCAGATGGCCAGCAAGAGAAGCTCTTCTTTTCGGGACAACCACATCATTTCTTATTTCCTCCTTGGACAAAACATAAATAGGTTTATTCTGTTTTACGGAGGAAATAAGAAAAGGTTACATTTTTTCTGTATTACAGAAGAAAATGATGAGACGTATTGGAAAGATTTAATCCGGTACAAGAGGACCGATATATCATTCGTACTTCAGAGCCTCCACCCTCCATAGGCGGATCTACACGTTAAAATATTACTCGTATTTTAACGCTTCGACCGGATTGGCTCGTGCAGCTTTTAATGTTTGCGAGGTCACAGCTATAATGGCTGTGATAAGCGTTATACTTGCGGCAAAGATAAAAATGCCAATACCCATCTTGGTCCTGGTCGTCCAGGCAAGCTGGAGGAGAGCCCTGGAAAGCAGAAAGGCAATAGGCAAAGCGATAATGTTGGAAATGACAACGAGAAGCACAAATTTTTTAACAAGCATACTGACGATGCGTTTGACTGAGGCACCCAGCACTTTTCGAACACCAATTTCCTTGGTTTTTTTTCTGACTACATAGGATGCCAAACCCAACAGGCCGAGACATGAGAATAAAACGGCAATACCGCCAATCGTTCGCGTAATCTGAGCTATAATATTTAAAGCCTTGTAAATTTCAGAAAAATGATTATTCAGTGGAAAACAATCAAAGGGGAGATCAGGATGAAGCACATGCCATCGTTCTTCAACGAACGCCTGCACTTCAGTCATCTTGTCGGGAGAAGAGACTTTGATCAGCATGTAATTCAAAACTTCATTTTCCAAGGAAAAAACCGCGGGTGAAATATTGTAACCCGCATATCGAAAGAGAAAGTCATGGGTCACACCAACGATTAATCCTGTCTCATTGCCTATAGTCAATTGTCTGCCGATTGGATCCTCCCATTGAAGCCTTCGAACTGCCGTTTCATTAACGATATACCGAGGCGACTTGGAGAATGCTTGTGAAAAGGATTTCCCCCGGACGATGGGAATCTCCAACATCTCAATAAAATCATGATCGATACCGTAAACATCTATATCCCAAACCTCAGACTCATCCCGGCCTTCTAATCGCACGCGTCTCTCGGCGATCCACGAACCAGGTAAATTTTGAGATGCCGAAACCATGAGAATATCAGAATACTTTTTCAAGTCTTCTTTCATGATCTCCATATTATTCCTGGCATCTCCCGAAACAGGAACGACCAAAATCCGATCTCGACTGTATCCAAAATCTGCATGCATGATATGGTCAAATTGTTTGTTCAAAACCATTGTCATCACAATAAAAACAATGGAGAGAACAAATTGAAGCATAACGAGAAAGGTACGTACCCGCGATCCTTTTCGGCCGGATAGAGCCCCCCCCTTTAAAACCTGAACGGGTCTGAACGCCGATAGGAATAAAGCCGGATAGAGTCCTGAGAAAATACCTAAAATAATTGTAACACTTAGCAGCGACGTTATGAGAAAAGGATATTTCCAGATCGACAATAAGTTACCCTCATCTCCACCAAATCCAAAATGGGCAAATACAGAAGGCCAGATGTACTGATAGAGAAGGAGCGACAGTGGCAGTGCAATGACGGCAAACAGGAGAGATTCGCTCATGAATTGTTTCACCACTTGCAGCCTTTGGGCACCGACGACTTTTCGAACACCCACCTCCTTCATCCGCTCCGAATATCGTGCCGTCGATAGATTGATAAAATTAATGCATACCACCAAAAGAATGAGGACACCAATAAAAAAGAAGGTGTAGACATCCCCTGGCATAGTGGTGAGCATGAAAGAATCGATATCATTTGATCCCATTCGAAAATCGTGAAGCGGGAAAAGATACATCCGGTCGGGTGATTCGGGTGATTCGGCAATATACTTCTTACCAACAGCAGGGAGTTTTTCCTCCAATGAACCGGGATCATAGTCCTCTGGGAGCAAAAGAAATGTCAT
>CAZYTI010000989.1:0-2426 GCA_964650065.1 uncultured bacterium | reverse complement strand
GGACTGGGGGTGATGATTCTTGGGAATTCACTGAAACCGGTGGACAGTTAAGAATCACTGCCGGTCCAGGAGGGTATTTCGGCGGTGTTACTTGGGATCGGAGTCTTCCTATACTGGAGGATCAAACCCTTGAATTACGGGTTGATCTGGTCAGTGGCAATCCAGAGACCAGAACTGCCTGGCTTGCATGGCAGCAAGTGGATGAGGATGCCAACCGAGGGTATTACGTGGTTATCGAAAACAAGGAGATTGGCGTGAGCAAATATGTTTCTCCTAGGGAAGGGAGCGACCAAACTATTCCGTTTTTCCTCAGTCAGGGTTTGTCCATGAAAGCTGAGAACGTAGTTCTTGTCTTAGGGTTAACAGGAATTGGAGACTCAGTGCAGATGAACATCAGGGTACTAGAGTCCTTAAATTTAAAAAGTCTTTGTATTTAAATCAAGTTTTGTCAGGCAACGTTTTTTTCTAGATATAGGTTGTTAAGTTCTTTTTCTACCCGGTGAAAAGCTCTGGCTAAGGAAGAGCTTTCAATGGTGTCGGGATCGTTGATAATTGATAAGACAGGTCGCAAGACTCGGTTATAAGTACGACTATAGACCATGGCGGTTTTGAGACCCAGGGGAGTCAAGCGATAGCGAAAGGTTCCCGGGATGCGTTCAATGATCCCATGGAGCCGAAGACGACGCAGGTCATAACTCATCATGCCGGCTGTGACCTCCTGCGCCTGCCACCCAAGGTGCTGCGCAAGCAATGGCCGCAGTTGTTGGTTTCGGAAACCTTCGGGTTGTAGACTCAGGAGCATCATCACGGCAAAGAGGGCTTGTACCCGCTGGTCGCCAAAGCGCAGCGCCGAGGCGTGTTGCCCCTGCACGGTGGTGGGCTCTTGGATCGCTTGGAACTGTTGGGCCCCAATATGACTGTCGTGACTGACCTTTTCGACTTCGAGCACCTTGCGATTGGCGGCGAATCCAATCTCCCGCAATTGGGGCAGATTATGCAGACGGCGGCCGATCTTGAAATCATAGGAATCGTTGATCGTGGTCTCGGTCCGCAGGGCTCGACCCTCTTTGTGGTACTGTTTGAGGTGCGTGTTTTTGTAATAGACGTGCAAGGAAGGGACGACCCCTTCGGTGAGAATGCGCGTCCGGCATCGGCCGCGGGTGACGGTTGACTTACGCAGCTTACGGCCGAAAATCAACTGCACCTGTTCCGGGCGGCCCAAATCTATGTTTTCACGGATGACTTCCTCAAAGAAGTCCCGGCCATGGATTCCCTGGTCCCAGACCTGGGTCAGGGAGAACTCGGCTTGGAGAATCGATAAGTCATAGCGATAACCGGCTCGACGGTCCCGGGGTTGGTAAGGATGGGGCAATGTTTTTAGCCACTTGCGGAAAAACCGATCGATCTTGGAGGCATCCAGGCCATCACAAATACGCTGGGCCGCTGCCAGGTCCTGACAACTGAGCAGGCCGTTGTCCAGGGCTTCAAAGCCGATGCCTCGTTGAGCCAGTTGCTTTTTCAAGTACTCATGACCATTGATGCAAAGTTTGGCGAAATAGGGAAAGTAGGAACTGAACTTAAGGAAGAAGGGGCCGAAATCCCGGTCCACACAGTAAAAGTAATAGGCGTTGACCATGGCCGAGGAGCTGGCGATCCAAGGAATCGTGCCTCCGTTGGAAGTGGCCTTGCGGATGGTACGGGGCACGCGCAACTTTTCTTGGGCCACCCCAACGAACACCACCCCCTCCTCCCTCCGGAAACTTCGCAGATGCTGCTTCATCACTTCGTCCTTGCGCTGGCCTTTTTTAAAGCGCACCAGCGGGATTTGTTGGACTTGGATGAACTCCATGATGCGGCGCACGAAGTCATCAGTGATCGCGGCGGCCTGCTTAGTCGAGGCAAAGCGCCAGCCCAAGTGATCACGCAGAAACCAGGCCGCTCCGGCATCGGTAGTCAACTTGGGAAGGTAGGCGTTGAGATACATCCGATCCACGCACTCCAGTTCCATGACCACATGTTTTTCCTGGAGTTGGGCAACGTTTTTGATTATTTTCACGGGCGGCTCCGGTTGGGCGTTTGTTACTCCATACAACGGAGATACCGCCTTTTGAAGGCTAAATTCCGGCCCTCGGGCCGTGCGGCCCAACCGGGCCATGGAGTATTAGGGCAGCGTAAAAGCCCCCAAGGGCTATTTTACTAATGAGGCAGGGCCTCAGCTCAAAGGAGGCCGATGTGGCAACCGATTCCCCGAATTCCCACTACACCTCGTTTGGTCTGAGGCCCTGCCTCATTAGGCGTAGGGGGATCCTCCTCCCGAATGCGGCGGACGATTTCATGGAACGCCACCGTGTGCACATCCAAATCCAAAGGTAGCTGACCCACCAAAAGTTCATACAACAGGACACCCAGCGAGTAGATATCAGTGC
>CAZYTI010000988.1:0-2427 GCA_964650065.1 uncultured bacterium | reverse complement strand
GAATACCCGGTCACAAATAGGAGAACGATCCATGAGAACCATCAAATCATTACTCATTTTTCTCATTTTACTGAGCCAAATCGCTTTCGGACAGTATTATAATGAACGGGTTTTAGAGAAATCTTTCGAACGTACAGATTTCTTCTTTCAGCCCAGTTATGTCAATCCCTATGGTATCGGAGGATTCGGGAGTTCGGCGCCGGGTCTCATCGATGATCGATTGCTCAATTTACAGATCAATCCTGCGTATCTGGTGGCAGATACCGGGAATACCAACCTGGCCTATTTTAATTTCAGGAACAGCCGGGAGATCCAGAGTCGGGATGATGTTTACTATCCCCTGTACCGCGGTATGGATAGCATGATATCATCCAGGATGTGGTATCCCATCTATTTCATGAATACTAAAAAAGCGCTGGAACCCATATTTTCCGGGGCCTATATTATCCATCCTCTGGGAGCCAATGCCTCCCGGTGGAGCCTGGGGGTGACATATCAGATCATCTTGCAGGATGAGCCTTACTACAACATCCCCCAAGATATCTATAAATCCAATCTGGAATATGATTTTGCCGGCAACCGAATTGCAGAAGAATCGGCGGTGCCTATCACCGACCGCTACAGCGGGGAAGATGAGATGCATCAGGAAGGCCACTTTGCATCCTTAATTTCCGGTTTCGCTTTGGCAAGGCGACTTCATCTGGGTTTACGGCTTAGTCGCGTGGTTTTCGATAGGGAGGGTGCATACGGATCGATGAATGAGTGGGACAATTATTACTACGCCGGAGGGGCCTCGACCCGGAATTACATGAATAGCCGGGGTCAGGGTTATGGTCATTGGGATGTTTCGGGTGGTCTCAACTTTGAGATGTCATCCGGAGTGACCGCTGGGATGATGGCGGGTTATTTATGGGGGGATGTGAGCCAGGATGTCCTCAGTGAAAATGGCTCTTTCCACCAATATGGGACCATTGGAGAAGGGAAGGAATGGAATTATTATGATCGGGATGCATACGATATCCAAAGCTGGAGTCATGAAGGGTCATCCTTTTACGGCGGCATCAATCTCCGGGCAAATTTGAATTCCAAGCAGACTGTAAATTTATATTTTCATGTTCTTGCGGAAGATGTGGATATTCGCCTCCAGTCCACCATTCGTGATACATCCTATAGCAACTATTATCATGAAACCATCAACTGGACCTATGGATCTGAGTCCTCGTCAGCATTGGATGACCAGCGGACGGGGATAGGGACACGACAGGGCTACACCCACCGGATGACGGCCGCTCTTCAGTGGGATCTGGATTCCCGAACGCGATTACAATTGGGCGTGCATGTGCGGCATAAGATCCGGGAGACCACAACGACAGAAGATGTATTGGCCGATCGGTATTCCGATTACACCTGGTTCGATAATGGAGGAAATAACAACCGATATTATTACGCTTCCAGGGAGAAAAAGACACTTCGATGGGATTTTAACACCCATGTGACAACCATCCAGATTCCTATTCTTCTCAATTATCGTGTTTCCAAACCCATAGAGATATTGTTCGGAGTGAATCGAAGCATGAAACGGTGGAATGTTGAGGATGTCACCCTGGCCCTGTTCGATTATCGTGTCCAGACCCATGATACGAAAACGACCACTGAGGAAAATTTTGGAGAACGATACACTCAACCCGAAGAGAAACGTAGTGATGTGACAACCACAATTTTAGGTGGTTTGACGGTTACGCCATCCAAACATTTTAATGTCCGGCTGTTGGTGGTGCCTAACTTTATTAAGACTTATGAAGGAACAGAACTACGAGAGTTTCAGTGGTGGATCGATTTTAACCTTTTTCATTAGTTTGAACGTATTAATAAAAGGAGAAAGCAAGTGAGACCACAGAGAACACAGAGGGGAGATAAGATTTCATTGTGTAACATAAATAATATTAATAATTTCTCTGTGTACTCCCTGCCTGCGGCAGGCAGGTGTGGTTAATTTTTGACAATAGGATTCGGTTAGTTAGGAGGTTCGTATGAAGGGCCAAAATGTATTGTTAATGATTGTTATCTTTCTCATCCCGTCTCTGGGCATGGGGCAGATGATAGCGGAAATCGGTGAAGATGTGACGACTGATTTTGGATCCTACCGTCCATATCCAGCCGTATTTTCACCCCAGGTTCCCACATTCACGGTGGAAGCGGATTTCGGAAATGTGGCCAATTTTGAAAGATTCAGACACCTGTTCACGAAGACGGATCTCGACCTGTTGACACAAAACCATTTCACGGTCAAGTACAGCCAGTACAAACAGCTTCACGATATCTACAATGATTGTACCTGGGATGGGACTCCGGTCTTTGTGACCACGGATGCGGTTCTCCACATCTACCATGTCCTCTTCGATCAGATGCTCTGTGATATTGAAGTCC
>CAZYTI010000987.1:0-2432 GCA_964650065.1 uncultured bacterium | reverse complement strand
CATTGTACCCTTCGAACAATAACTTAAAATTTCTGACTTTCATAGGAATGAAGGCTTCCCAATGCTCATCGATCAATTGAAATCCACGGGAATTCTTGAAAAATTCGAAGAAAGCAGACAGGCCCATGGCACCGAAGACGTATTTGGCCCCTGTCTTTTGACCTTGCCCGGCTTTCACCATTGCAGCACAGGCGAGACTTTCGGGAAAGCGAAGACTTTTATCTTCTATGAGGATACGACGAAGGAAGATGGTAAAGAGGACGCCAAGTATACCACCGAAAAGAATCAGAACCGTGCTCTTGAAATAGTGGATGTTTTCCCAGATTGGAAGGCCGGTTGCAGGATTTTTTGCGATAAGGAGGGCAGGGATCGTAAAAATGGCGCCGGCGGCCAGAGCCTCACCAACGGCAGCGGTGGTACGACAGGTGTTTTCTTCAAGAATCGTTCCCTTAAAAATCCGGAGGATCGCCATGGCCATCACGGCGGCCGGAAATGTGGCTGCAACGGTTAATCCGACTTTGAGACCGATGTACGCATTCGCTGCTCCCAAAATAATGGAAAGGATGGCACCGACGAAAAGGGCCTTGAACGTAAATTCTTTCATATTGGTTTCTGCGGGTACGTAAGGCTTGAACTCATCAGGAGAACTCAGTGTGTTGTTGGGCTCTGCCATAGACAACTCCTTTGTTTTATTTCATTATTAGACAATTTATAGGGGTAGGGCTAATGCTACTTAACATAAATGGAAATTGCTTAAAAGTCAAGAAAAATTTAAATTAATTTATTAATTGACTTTAATAAAAAAGATTTATATTTTTATGATAATTTAGTCTTAAGTATTGAAAAACAAACCAATGTGATGAATTCGTGATGGAAATAAAAATCAAGGAATGAAGATCTGTTGTGATTCGAATTCAGGACATGACTCTGGGTCAATATGCACATCGTGAATCGGTCATTCACAAACTGGATCCACGCACAAAGATCATTTCGAGTCTGTTTTTAATGATGGCTTTACTGCTGAGCAAACGGCTGGAAATGATAGCGATTTTCGCGATCGTGGTCCCCATTCTCTTTATTATTGCAAAACTGGGATTCGGACTCATCTTTCGCAATTTACGTGCATTTTGGGGCCTGTTTCTTCTCACATTTCTCATTCATGGCTTGTTTACTCCGGGGCAGATACTCTGGAAAATACCATTTGTATCTGTTTTTATTACATATGAAGGCCTTTCCCAGGGCTTCGGCTATGCGCTCAGAATCGGAGTTCTTATCGTTTTAGCGAATCTATTAACCCTAACAACAGCACCCATGTCCCTCACCGATGCCATTGAGCGATTTTTGAAACCCCTTCGCCGCATCAGGGTACCGGCTCATGAGATTGCCATGATGTTATCCATTTCGCTGCGATTCATTCCCATCCTGATCGATGAGGTCGAGCGAATCCGGAAAGCACAGGTATCCCGGGGGAGCCAATTTGAAGGGCACATTCTGAAGAAAATAAAGGGTATCATCCCTCTCATCATTCCTCTCTTTCTGTCTACGTTTCGTCGGGCCCACGACTTGTCTTTGGCCATGGATGCGCGTTGTTATCAGGGGGGGGATAAGAGAACCAACTATTATGTGTTGCGATTTCGGCGGAGTGATGGAATCGCTTTACTGATGGTTTTATTTTTTGGAATTCCGTTCATTATCTTGACAACCGTATGGGTTTGATTAAATTAACTTTAGAATACGATGGCACCCATTTTTCAGGATGGCAGGTACAACCCAGTGAACGGACCGTTCAAGGAGAGATCGAGAAGGCACTCAAGCTGTTGGCGGGTGAAGATATTCGGATCATGGGTTCCGGAAGGACAGATGCCGGCGTTCATGCCCTGGGCCAGGTGGTCAGTTTTCGGACACATCTTTCTTTGCCGTTATCAGCTTTTCGGGATGGACTCAATGGATATCTGCCTGAGGACGTTAAGGTAATCCAGGCTGAAGAAGCAGGAGAATCCTTTCATGCCCGTCGTGATGCAGCGAGTCGAACTTATCGGTACATTATTTGCAGAAAATTAAAGGTTTTAGGACGACAATATGGATGGTATCCCCGGTGCAATTTTATCACCGATTCAATGATAAAGGCAGCAGAGTGTCTTATCGGAGAGCACGATTTTACCTCTTTTTGTAAAATCAGCGGAGAGGCTAAATCTTTTGTTTCGCGGATATTGGATATTACATGGGATACGACCGATGAAGAAGTGCGTTTTGAAGTGACGGCAACACACTTTTTTCATAATATGATTCGAATCATTATTGGAACACTTTTGGAGGTCGGTCAGGGCAAGAAATCCATCGATGAGTTCAGAGACATTTTAAAAGCAAAGGATCGCTCTAAGGCAGGACCCACTGTACCGGCCAGGGGATTGGTGTTGGTAAGAGTGAGTTAT
>CAZYTI010000986.1:0-2436 GCA_964650065.1 uncultured bacterium | reverse complement strand
GCTTTGGGCTTAGGAATACGAATTGCATTTTTCCAGTTTTTCCCGATTTTTCCTTCAAGCCATTCACTGATGGAAACTCTACTGTCAATCAATTCACCGCCCATCTCGTTCCAACGCCACTGCCCAATTTGTCTTATATTGCTCTTAGCGGTTTTCCAGGTAGTGTCGGAAACGACTGTTGTGTTATTTTGATTTGTTGATAAATGTGCCTGTAAACGAAAAACAGGTGATTTATGGATAACGCCTGGCAAGCCCCAGGAATACCAACCTCGCCCGGTCCACATGCCGATGGTGTTTTTCCCTGATTTTAGATGTTGCTTGATTTCATAGGTGAGGTAATAATTTTCAAACTTAAAATTACTGACAGCAGGAGAAAGAACATCATTTCCGATTTTTTCTCCATTTACATAAAGCTCGTAATATCCCTGACAATTTACAAAAACAGTTGCCCGATTTGGTATTTCATCAATAATAAATTCTTTCACAAATAAAGGAGAGTAAACAGAATCCTGAGAACTAATCCATTGTGCTGTCCACTCATTTTCATTGAACAAACCGGTGGTAAAATAATACTCATCCGACCATGAACTCCTTTGCCCTTCGTTATCCCAAATTTTAACTTTCCACTTATACGAATGAACTGATTCCAATGGCTGACCGGAATATTTTACCAGAATATTATTATCAGAAATAATTTTCCCACTGTTCCAACAGGTATCTTTTATCGCATCCGACAATACAACAATCTGATATGCTGACTGGTACCGATTTCTTTTTTCTGATTTTAGCTTCCATGAAAAATCCGGTCTTTCGATGTCAATACCATTCGGATTTGTTTCATTGTTTAATCTTGCATCATCAATCCAAACATCTGATAATTTCTGTGGATGGCAAGCCGGCAGTATAAATACTCCAACAAATACAATAGTCGCCAGGCTGACAACTGTTCGAAAGACAGTTTTTGAAAATTCCATATTAGTCCTCGAAATTTATTGAAAATATCTCATTATCTCATCGGCAATCAACTCATGTCCCTGTTCATTAGGATGATTTACCTGCGCCATATATTTGGTGAGCTCAATCTTATCTGAATAGGAGAATGCAAACGCTTTGTAACTGTCTACCAATCCAACCTGATGTTCCTTGGCCAGCCTGATAATCTGATCGGTATGTTTTTTCAAATCATTGTCAGGATCAGTATAATCAACCCTTTGATCAGGGGAAGGTGTAAGCAATATCACTTTAATGCCGTTCTTTCGAGCTTTCCTAATCATAGCATCCCACGCCTTGTATGATTTTTCAAGACCGGCTCCCCGGTCATTAAGCGCATAATCTATAAACAGCACATCAGGTATATGTATTAACACATCGTTCTTAAATCGTTCTGCGCCCTGAACTGAATTCTCACCGCCAATAGAAGTATTTATGACATTGATAACTGCGTACGGATATATTGATTTTATCTTCTTCAGCACGACATATGGATAGGAATCCAAGGTGTTGACGTTTGGGGTTTTAAAATAGCCTGCCGGTACGCTGTGCCCATGAAACACCAGATTGATGGTTCTATTGTTCGGCCACTCTGCCTGCATCTCCGTTTTCAGTTCGTTTAGATAGGTAGATGGAACGGCTTTCTGCAATTCTGAATTTTGGTCCGGTCCGGATACGAGTCCGGCCTCCTGGGCCAGCAGGGCTACTGCAGTGCGGGTAATGTCCGTTGCAAAGGCGTAATCATAGGTCACACCGCTGTGGCTTGTCGGATCATTTGCCAGCCGGTCCGACGCATCTTCGAAATCATGAATGTAGGGATTCGCCTCATCCCAGTCCGGATCTGAATTTTCGATCACCAGGAAAGCCGGAAAACCATTATTGAGAAAGGGATCGTTATCTGAACTGGACTCGCCGTAGATGATAGTATCATCAACAATCAATGAAGGGACATATTCAATGGCTGCCCGCTGAAACTGTTTTACCCACGCCACTGAAGCAGGGGGGGACTTCTGGGTTTCCAATTCAACGTCCATGACCGAAGATGAGTCAACATCAGATCCGGGCCGTAAAATCAGATCCAGGTTGCTCATGCCTGCTATGTTTTCACCCAGGGCAAGCACATGATTCTTGACGTAATCCTTGCTCCCCAACAGCCCATCTTCTTCAGCATTGAAGCAGACAAAACGGATTGTGGACTCGAACCGATATTGGCTCAGGACCCGTGCCGCCTCACAAACGTCTGCTGTGCCCGAGGCATTGTCATCACCGCCCGGCCGGTCACCCTTAATGTGATCATAGTGGGCCCCGATGATATAGATCTTCTCCGGGGTTTTTGTGCTGGTCAGCTCAGCAACAACATTGCTGTAGGTCCCCTGCAGAGAGACCTTCAGCCCCATTGCCTTAAACTGATCCTGCAGATAGAGTCGAGCTTCTTTGTTGCCGGGG
>CAZYTI010000985.1:0-2439 GCA_964650065.1 uncultured bacterium | reverse complement strand
ATCAAAAAGGTGCACGGCCGAAATCGGTGAAGGGATCGGGGTCAAAATGCCCGAGCACAAGATACGGGGTGTTGAAATATTCGACAGTCATCTTAGGCATTCAATTCGTGTTATCGATGTGTTCATCATGCCATAATTGGCTGTATTCATTCAGAATTAATGATAATTGCATGTATGGTTGAACTTGGATATCATAAATGCCGCCATTTTTTTGATACTCTCAATATCTGGGATTCTATATAATTTCTAAAAATTGGTTCATCCGGTTGATATGTACTTCTTCCGTAATCAACAAATTCCCAGCCTCTACTGTATGAAAATGTAGAATTTCAATCCGTAATTAACCTGATTTGTTGAAAGAAAGCAATCTCCTCGACCCAAACTCGATTTTGCAAAAAAATCACTTTTTTTCTTTTTAGTGTTGTGCTATACATTCCAAAGTCCATCTAAAATTCGCCAGAACGGACATCTCGGTAATTTGTATTAGCGGAATCCTTTTCTCCAGGGCAATGTCTTTAATAGCCGGCAAAGTTGTCTGCACGGAATACTGGAGGAGTGATGAAGAAGAGGGTGATTTTATCTTCTCTGTTGATCATTGTCATCTCTAATATCACATTATTTGCCACGGCTGTTTTTTCTGCACCTTATGTTACCATAACGAAGACTATTCGAAGTAATTCTGATTATCCATCCTCAAATCCCTACGACTACTTGGCGCACGATGACAAAATTGACCTTACCGACCCTAATACCACAAATGGGTCGCACGACGTCATTTTCCGAGTGCAAATAAATAATACGGGAAATACGGCTGTGCGTATCAGTATCGCCGTCGATAATGGTGGAGGTAATTTTGCAATTATAGAGCTATCGCAATCTTTCGAAAATATACTGGTTCCTTCAAATGGACAAGCGCCAACAATAGATTATCGCGCAAGATATATAGGATTGAATACAACCAATGGAGCAGTAATTACCAGTACCGCCCGCATTAAGTGGATTGATGGTTATTATAACGAAAACGAAAACATTGATTTAGGCGGACATGGGAGTCTAACTTCAAGCAAATCTGCAACTCTATACAACCTACTACCAGCACCCGCCATAAGCTCTATTTCGCCGAATTCTGTCACCAAAGGCACGACAGTGACCTTCACTCTCACGGGGACGGGATTTCAGAATGGCTTTACAGCCAAGTTAATCAATGAAAATGGCACCTCGTATGATCCTATTCCCATGCCACAGTTTATAAACAGTACCAGCGTGAAGGTCACATTCTTTATCGGTTCCGGGCCGACATCAACTCAGACTATAAAAGTTATAAATCCAGATCTTCAGAGCGCCCAGATTAATTTCCAGGCACAGGGTAATCTACCGGCACCCGCCTCATCACCCAATTGGATACCCATTTATCGTTCTTTCAATAGTAGCTCGACCGATCATTTTTTTACCACTACTGCCAAAGAAAGGGATGCAGCAGCAACGAACGGATGGAAATACGAGGGTATCCAAGCGTCTATCTCCTCCCGAAATGCGCCGAATATGGTCCCCCTTTACCGCCTCTTCTATTCCAATGGTATTAAATCCGATCATTTCTACACAACAAGCGAAACGGAGAAAAACGACGCCGTTAGTACGTTAGGCTATACCTATGAAGGCGTTGCCGCATACATCTATCCGCCGAACTATAAGACTGCTGAAGGCACGGTCCCGCTGTACCGTCTCTACAATATAAACAAAGTCGATCATTTCTACACGACGAGCATTGCAGAGCGGGATAACGCAGTGAGCAGCTATGGATACATAAATGAAGACATAGTCGGTTATGTCATGCCAGCCGAGTCACAGGTACCCCTATCAGGCGGACGGCCTTCTGGTTTTTACGGATCGTCCAATACGGCTACAGGCGGTTTCCTCTACTCCCATACTGATGTGACTTTTCCCGCATCCGGCCCCGCTATGCAGCTTACACGCACGTATAATTCACGAAATACGAACAAAAGCATCTTCGGGATCGGCTGGAGTCATAGTTACGACTGGCGCATCTATGAAACGGAGCAGTTCTATATCGTCCAGAGGGGCGGCGGGCGTTTAGATTTTTACGATCATGCAACCATGCTTCCCCAATACGGCGGCGTCTTCAACGAACTGACCCGCAACGGCAATTCACTGACGTTGACCACCCCGGATAAGACGCGCTACATCTTCTCCTATCTCTCCGCGAGTACGGACGACATGAAGAAGGGCTTCTTCCTTAAGCAGATCTCCGACCGTTATAACAATGCCCTAAACCTGGAATATGCTTCCGGACGAATAACAAAGATTACTGATCCCGTGGGGCGGTACATCATTATCGCCTATGACAGAGGCACAGGTATCGCGACCGTTGCCGATCCACAGTTAAGCAGGTCATTTACCTTCCGGGTCAACACACTTACC
>CAZYTI010000984.1:0-2442 GCA_964650065.1 uncultured bacterium | reverse complement strand
TGACCTATAATATCTTCTGGCATGGATTTTGTTTAAAGATTCTCTCATATCTATTTACACCATAAATCACATCGACATGGAGATCGTGTATTCTATTGACTAGTTTAGAGATCAACAGATCCTGTATTGGATGCATACTGAAATTCAGGATATATTTTCTAAGTTTTGAGTAATCGACCTGTTTACGGCCCTTATCATAATAATTCTCAAACTTGTTATAGGGACTAGGATAAGCATCGACGCTGAATCGTTCTCTCAAATAATAATTCTTCAAAGTCTTATACTCATCTTTACTCAAGATCTCGGTGGAGTTTACCAGGTCGGTATTTTCCATTGCGAATGCCACGGCCAAGGGTTCTTCCGGATCTGGGCTTCGCACATAAGGAACCATCTGCTGCAGGACATCACAAGCATGATGAAATAGTTCATGACTGTAGGTCGCTATCATGGTTGCATATGAGATCCATTTGAAAACCTCATAACTCCAGTAATCGGCCTTGTATTTAGCTCTCTTTATCCATTGACAAAGCAATCTCATTGCGAGATCCATACATGTACTAATATAAATCCTTATGCAACCCGTTGAGTGCATTGCAGAATATGAACCCAGAATACGGCGAGATGTGATAAAAATTGTTTTTGATGTATCGAGATCATCATCTTCTTCATCATAGATTTCTTCAATTTCATCTCGATGTTTTATGAGTACTGGGATCATGTCTGGAACTGGTAGCTCTTCAACATGAATAGGTGATTCAGATGTTACAATTGGTTCATCGATTAAAATACATGATGCCGGATCAAAAAATATACGATATAAAAGGCCAGCGACTTCCTCCTTAAACATGCCAGATCCACTCCATGATTTACCAGGAATTGGGATGTCCTTAGCTAGGCATCGGATGGCCTTCCAGCGTTCTCGGATGATACCGTCGATTCTTTCATGCTTGATCTCGTTCTGGGCGATTTTCATCGTTTCCTCCATTTTGGTTTGATCGCGGATTGGCGCAGAGTTCCGCAGGGGCCGGTTTTGATGCCCCCCCCTAAACTCCCACTTCTCCACATAAAAATCACCACAGGCACCATCGATGAAGGAGTATATGTTCTCAGGTGATGGCCGAGGTGTTCATAATCTTCATCCACCTCTACCCAGCAACCAACGTATAATCTGTCCCATCCATCAGAACTGTGAATGACTTTCCGCTATTCGTGTTCAGGAAGCTTATCAGGTCGGAGCAGAAATTGATGTCTGCAATTTTACCCACTGGTATGGAGATGGAATTCCCTTCTGCCTTTTTTCTCCTCGGTCGGCTCGCCTTCTTCTTGCGAAGTCCCGGATTCTTCAAGTTCTTGCTTCCCTTTGGCCGGCCTAGGCGCTTGGTTATCTTTCGAGCTGTTTTTTTTGCGGCCATATTAATGCTCCCAATAATAATAATTGATTATTCAACTATTGTAGGAATGCTGGTTTAGATGTAAAGGATTGGTATGAAACAAGTATTTTCTAGTACTCGGAAAAGACCAACCACAGCTAATTCTTTGTCGTTTGGTTTTACTGTAGTCTTCTTAAAAAGCTCCTGAATCTTATCTTGGGTCCTACATAAAATTTATACCGTTTCTGGGGGGCGAGATTGTCGGGCGTGAAAAGTGGGGTTATACGCAGCAGTATAATTGAATTAGAATCGGTTCTATTTGGGAAAGGAACGCCTTCCCATTACAATAATGGAGAGCCCGAATACCTGAAACAACAGTCGACCTTCGCCTACCGCCCGAAGAGCGCTTGACACGTTGAAACAGCGATTCTCGGCATCTACCTAGTCCCCAAACAGGAAAGCCTCTCGATTCCGGACCCTGAAAGCGGCCCCTTATGCGTAGTCAAATATTTGACTTACCATAGCCTTCCATTGGGCGGTGCAAACCCATCAAATTTCCCTTGATATTCAAAACCCGTTCCTGGTACAGTGCCGGGCCTCCGGGATAACTTTTTGGAGGAACTGCTATGCGTTACGGAATCATTCTATTCATCTTTGCCCTCGTTTCGACCGCCCATGGCGCCACCATTAACGTCCCCACAGACCAGCCAACCATCCAGGCCGGGATTGATGTTGCTGTGAATGGGGACACCGTTATCGTGGCGCCGGGGATCTATTTCGAGAACATCGATTTTTTGGGAAAGGCTATCACTGTGGAGAGTAGTGACGGGCCGAACGTGACAGCTATCGATGGAAGGAATCCATCGGATCCGGATTACGGAAGCTGTGTGTACTTCAAGAGCGGCGAAGGCCTGGACTCCGTACTGAATGGGTTTACAGTGAAAAACGGAACAGGTACTAAAGTCAGTAGCTATGAACGCCACGGCGGTGGAGTTTATTGCAAAGGGTCCTCCCCGACCATAACGAGCAACACCATCACGGTGAACACGGCTAATATGCAGGGCGGCGGCGG
>CAZYTI010000983.1:0-2443 GCA_964650065.1 uncultured bacterium | reverse complement strand
TCCACATTGGGGAGGCTGAGTGATTTGAATTCATGAAAGCATTTTCGTGTTTCAAGGAAATGGGGACGGGCTTCTTCTGGATCGCCGGTGAAGGGTCCCATGGTCATCAGACCCATTATCTTAATGTATTTCAAAGAGGAGCACGTCAGAATGAGTTTTTTGACGTCTTCTGGAAATACACCGAATTTCTGGGGTTCGCGACCGCTGTTGATTTCGATGAGAATGGGCATGGCTCTGTTCATCTGTCCACACCGTTTGTCGATTTCTTGTGCAAGTCGTACAGAATCCACTGTTTCAATGAGATCGAAAATCTCTAATGCTTTTTTTACTTTGTTCCGTTGAAGATGCCCTATAAAGTGGAGTCGGGCTTTCCCCTCAATGGTGTTGTAAA
This sequence comes from uncultured bacterium, assembly GCA_964650065.1. Taxonomy (GTDB): domain Bacteria; phylum Zhuqueibacterota; class QNDG01; order QNDG01; family DSAB01; genus CAZYTI01. The sequence goes on along the minus strand of CAZYTI010000983.1, from coordinate 2,052 downwards.
TGGTTACTGCCTCCTGAATGTAATTTTCACCGATGATGGGTACACCCGCCTCAATGGCTTCCATGACCTCTTGGGGAGTACGGGTTTTCGCAGCAGCTTCCAGCTCAATACCCTCAGGAATTTCGTCCAAAAGTTTTTTCACGTTTTCATATATTTTATTTTTTTCCATATTCATTGTGTCCCTTTTTGATATATTAGATCGAATATTTCCCTGATTGACGTTATATTAAAGGAAAAAAATTAAAATGATATTATCAAGTGATTTTTGAAGGCTTGACATAATAATGCGAAAGGACTATATTTACTGATGTATTTGGAGGTAATCTATGACAAAAGAATTAGAGAAATTTAAGGCATACCGAGAGATGATGAACGAAGAGATAATGGATACGGATAATCTGGATATCAAACGTTTTTTTGCTCTAGATTCATCAGTATATAGGAAAGGATCGTTGGATATCAAGACTAAAGAGTTATTGGGACTTGTAGCGTCTACGGTGCTTCGATGTAACGATTGTATCCTTTATCACCTCGACCGATGTTCTCAAGAAGGCGTATCAGATGCAGAATTCCATGAAGCCCTTTCCATTGCCCTCGTTGTTGGTGGATCGATAACGATCCCGCATGTACGATATGCCTTTGAAATGATTGAGGAAATCCGAACCAGCGAGATGAAGGATGGATCTTAGAGAAAAATTAAAACAATTTGAAACCAACTTTCGCCCCAAACCAGCATCGCCATATAGAAGCACTTCTGCAGATGTAGATCTGTGTGTTGCCGGGGAAGAGGTCTCCAACGCATTGGGTGCCTTCTTTCGTTCGGTAACGATTTACCCCGAGGATCATAGACACGGCTGCGTCTCCATGGATTTGGTCAAAGAGGTTGATCCCCAGGTACTCGGGTTGGTGGGAAAAGATGAAGCCCTAAAGGGAAAGGATTTACGAAAAGCCGTATTCTTAGATACGGAAACGACTGGATTGGCGGGTGGTGTGGGTACAGTTCCATTCATGATCGGATTAGGCTACTTTCATGATGACGGATTCCGTGTGGATCAATTTTTCATGCGTGATTATGATGAAGAACAAGCTGTTCTCTTTGCCATTAAAGAGCGCTTAGAACAAAGTGAAGCCCTGGTTAGTTACAATGGAAAAGCATACGATCTCAACATCTTGGCTTCACGTTTTACCCTTTCTCGCATGGAGAATCCGTGTCTGGACATTCCCCATCTGGATCTTCTTTTCACTGCCAGAAGACTCTGGAGAAGGAGAATTTCAGATTGCAGTTTATCCAATATAGAACGTAGTATTCTCGATTTCCACCGGATAGATGATATTCCGGGATTTTTAATTCCTGGACTCTATTTTGACTATCTTCGATCGAGAGCGGGCAAGCTCATGGAACCTGTTTTCAGACACAATCGGTGGGATATCATCACACTCGTCACCTTAGCCGCAAAGACCGGAAAAATCTTTCAATATCCGGAAAAGTATCTATCTCATCCACTGGACTGGTTCAGCCTGGGAAGAGCATTGGAAAATTCAGGATTATACGAGGAGGCATCCAACGCTTTTGAAGAAGCCCTAAATTATTCGATGGAACCTGATTATCGTGAGGAAGTACTTCGAAATCTTGGATTTTCTTTAAAACGGCTGGGTGATTGGGAAAAGGCAGTGAAGATTTGGGAACTCATGATTAAAACAACATCACAACGTATGATGGCCTATGAGGAATTGGCCAAGTATTACGAACATCGAACCGGAGAGATTGAGCGAGCCATTGAGATTGTCAAAAGGGGCCTCGAATGGATCCAGTTCACGGGAGCATTGCGTCCTTTCAGGGATTTAAAAGGAGACCAAAAGGATTTGCTCTATCGGCTAGCTCGACTCAACCGGAAGAAAAAAATGATTCATTAAATCCATAATTCATATTTTATATTTTTACAAAGTCAAGTCCTAAATTTTTTAACTTGTTTTTTGAAGGCCGAGTCGTCTTCGGATTCCAATCACGCTTCGTATAATATTCTGTCATCATCTTTTCAAATTCATCTCGGT
>CAZYTI010000982.1:0-2445 GCA_964650065.1 uncultured bacterium | reverse complement strand
AGACCAGCCGGTTGCATAACCATAATCCAGCCCCCCGGTTTCTCCGCCTCGTATGGAGTAGTGGGAATATTCCCATAACGAAAGATTGAGAAACGAGGACAAAACCAAACCCAATAATATGGCTCCCAGCAATAGCGTAGCTCCACGAAAAATTTTCCCCCATTCCTTTTCTGTTTTTAACGTTGTGATGGCCCAAAAAATAAAAAACAGACCCACCATCAATTGGGTATAGTAGCATATTTGAACATGCCGCCGCAAGAGTTGAATGCCAATGATAAATGCTGTCGAACTAAAATACAGGAGATTCCGTTTTTCTAAAAGACGATCCACAAGGAATAGGATCAAGGGGATAAGTACCACTGAACTGAGTTTTGATATGTGTCCTGTGGCTGAGTATGTGACCACCTGGGGCATGAGTACCATAGCAAAGCTGGAGAATAGCGCTGCACCATGTGTTATTTTTTTAGATCGAAGCAACATATAAATAAAACTACCAAACAAAATGAAATTTAACATAAATTGAAGGGTCACCTGTGTATGCATATAATTATCAATATGCACGACCTGTCGGATGAACCAAACGATCCCATAAACAATCGTATTTAAAGGATTAATATAGGGAGCCGTCAGACTCGCAAAAGACGGCATGCCGCAAAAGATATATGGATTCCATTGGGGATATATGCCTCGGTTTAAAGCATCGTCGATAAAAGGTCTAAAACTATTGGAGGCGATTGTATCGGGTGGCAGAAATGTTTTACCTTCAAAAACGAGAGGCCAATAAAAAATGAGAAATAACAGGAACAAAAGTCCCAAAGTGAGGGCCACTGGATGATTCTTAAAAATATCTAAGAGACCCGGTTTTGTGGTTTCAATCCGTGGTTCTTTAACCGGCTCTTTTTTCCTCTTTTTTCGCTTGGCGCGCTTCGCCATGTGTTCATCCTCCCCTATTAAATTTTTCTTTTTATGAAATCTTTGATAGCCGATATTTCTTGAGGGTGGAAAAATTTAAAAATCCAAAGCAACACAGGAAAAATAGTGATAAGACATATTTTTATCAATATGGATAACCAGATCGAGCCCGATTGAATAAATAAGCTGATGATAAAAATGCCGATTCCGATGATACTCATTTTTACCAGGCGACCGATTTCATACCGTATGGGATAGAGTTTTTGGGCCGTGAAGAACATGATTAAAAATAAGACCATATAAGAAAAAGCCATGACCAGGGCGGCTCCCATGATCCCCCAAAGGGGTACCAGGAGAAAGTTGAGACCGATTTGTAACAACGCAGTCAAGAGCGTGATGAATGCATATACCTTGGTCTTACCCGTCAACAGCACACCGATATCGACCGTATTATACAATCCATAGAAGAGATAGGCCAGGGCAATGAAGGGGATGATTCTATATCCCCCCAGGAATGCCTCTGTTGCGGTTATCAAAACGATTTCTTTCCCCAGGATTGAAAGAAAGAGGAGCATCGTGAATCCGACGAGACAAAAGTAGGTCAATGCCAGACTGTATACTCTATTTGCATGTTGATCGTCTTTAATGGAGAACACAAAAGGCAACCAGGCTGTACGAAATGGGTGTACGATGAGCATATTGAGTATCATTCCAAAACGTAGGCCGATACCATAGAGGCCGACTTCGTGGCCGGTACAGTAGTGATGGATAAAATAATAGGCCGTCATGGTGAGACTCCAGGCCGCCATGCCCCCTGGAATCAGGGGCAGGCCGAAATCCAGCAGACCACGCAGGTATTTCCGGGAGAAGCCGAAACCGATCCTCCGAAAAACCATGAAGCCCACACCAATAGAGAGGAGCATCGAGGTGATGAGTTGGCTCTCCATGATACCCAGGATACCTCTCTTACGGATAGCCACGTTTATGATATTAAGTGACACCAGTACGAGGAAATTGATGATGTTGATGGCGGAGTACAAAATGGGTTTTTCTCTGGCCCTGAGAAACGCCAGGGCCATGAGACGAAATATATCAAAGAAAATCGCCACGAACAGGATTTTAAGATAAAGGGCCGTTTCTGTGGAGGACCAGATCAAATGAGAAAGAAAAGGTACACTCATAAAGAGGAGTATGGTGAGGGGAAGTCCCCAAAACAGGAGGGTTAAAAGGGCCGTAGAGACCACTCGTTTTTTTTCTCCTTCATCTTCGACCTCATTGTATACTTTAAAGATGGCTGAATTAAAGCCGAGCCCCAAAACGATGATCAGGATGGCCTGAAACGTGAGGACCAGGGAGTATACACCATATGCTTCGGGTGTCAGGAATCGGGTATAGAGGGGGATGAGGACAAAGGCGATGGCCTTGACGATGACGTCGCCCATACCGTAAATCAGGGTTTGGAAGGTTAGTTTTTTAAAATGAGCAATCAATCGATATCCGTATTCTTGAAGACGATTCCTTATTTACTCAAAG
>CAZYTI010000981.1:0-2447 GCA_964650065.1 uncultured bacterium | reverse complement strand
TTTGGCATTTTTCGTTTAATGCCAATAATCAGCAATTTTATGATTCAAATCAGAATCTATATAGTGTAAGGTATAATTATGATCAAAGTGCGTCAGCCCCACTGGAACCAAATAAAGCATATCGCTGGAATGTGGTCGCTCATCCTCACACAGATAATACCTCTGAGATGGGATGGCCAAGCTTTGTGATTGGTACTATTGATCCCGGGCAGAATCTTGTTCTCCACCTCGATGCCGATTCGGGATTTAATGATTTAAGTGACTATGAAAACCCTGTTTTTAATTTTCGTGATGGGGTAAAAATAGAGGATGGGGCCTTTGTTTTTGGTGGGGACGACTATTTAGTAGTACTCGATAAGAATAATTCACTCGATATTGCAGGCCCATTTACGATCGAAGCGTTTATAAAACGTGAAACGGGAAATGAGGAAGTTTTCATCTGCAAGGGAAATCTTTACGGTTATCCAAGAAATTATGCAGTAACGACAAGCAGTTTTGCTTTCGGACCAACCTCATGGGAAGCGTTTTTTGAAGCGGATAATCAGATTGGAGAATGGAAGGCCGTTGCGCTTGTGTATGATGGAACAGAAATACGGGTCTATGACAACGGTGTGTTTCAAAACACATCGGGCAAAGAGAACATTGATGACGTCCTTATGGAACAATTGAATGATATTCCATTAAACATTGGGAACGGATTCAGCACCTATCCCAGACCTTTGTGTGATCGACCCTTCAATGGTTTACTGGATGAAATCCGTATATATCGAGATGCCCTTGATGAGTCGGAATTACAGACATTATTCACTCCTGAAGAGGCCATCCAGGATATGATTGTACGGATTAATGACTTTATTGCAGATGGTGTGCTCAACAAAGGTCAAGGGAATGCATTAACGGTGAAACTAAAACATGCCATCAACAAACTCACGCAGGGAAAAGTCAAAACGGCTTTGAATATTCTTGGTGCCTTCATAAATCAAGTGAATGACTTAATCGATGAAGGCATATTGCCCATAGAAATCGGCCAGTTATTCATTGATTGGACGAATAGAATTATCGATGTATTACGATCCGATCTGGGCAAAAGGATAAACACATATGAAATGGAAGATCCAGTATTACCCACTGTCTACGAATTATTCCAAAACCACCCCAATCCCTTCAATCCTGTAACAATAATAGGCTATACCATACCGGAACAAACTCGAGTCACCTTGGAAGTATACAACATAGCCGGTGAAAAGATTACGACACTCGTGGATATTCAGATGAATCCAGGACATCATACAGTAAACTGGGATGGCAGGGACAGTCTCGGAAGACTGGTTTCCGGAGGACTCTACCTATGTAGACTCCAGGCCGGTAACTATCGGCAGACAATACGCATGTTGTTGCTGAAATAAGGAAAAATTTTCCCAATTGAGAACAGATCATTCGATCAGAATCTTATAAATTGATTCTAAGCAACACATCTCTTCCCCAGGGGTGCCGGCTCACTTCCGGCACCCCAATTTATCTATATGAAAAAACAAACACCGCATGTTTCAGCACGGTAACTCCAATGTGGAAAGCGTTGTATGAAGTTGAACATATTCGTTTAAATAGATTGTTTTTTTATCATCTCATATTTATATTGTTGAATAAATATAATCATTTTTAAAGGTAACGCCACCATGCCACAGCGATCAGACAAGTCAATAAGGAGCATCTCTCGTTGTATCATTCTTTCGTTCATAATTTTACTACTCACACCCCAATGGATGCTCTTCTCTCAAGAAAATCCGGATGTTTCGTCAAAATACTTGCCCTATGCTCTCGAGGAAATCTACCCGTTTGACAATTTCCTCATATTGGATTTTCATCCACTTGACTTAGAGAGTGACGGCAACGATGAATGGTTAATCCTCCAAAGAGAAGTACATATAAAATATTCAATTCGTTTTTATCGCAAATTTCTTCATCAGGTCATAGAGCAAAAAAATTATCCTGATCAAAATGTGACTTTTAATAATCCCCACACTCTCTTTTTTAGAACCCCTGAAGGAGAACCGCGAATTTGCATAACGATCAGGAAGAGCAACAAGGCCATTTTACAGGTTTTTGACATGAACCTCAAACTCATTTCACAAATTCCTGTTGCAGAGGGCGCGGATAAGGACGGAAGCGGTTCCTGGGATGGCTGGGCATTCCCCATTGCCGCCAAGGATATGAATGAGGATGGATACCCTGAAGTTATTATAAAAGTATCCAGTGGTCATGATGAACAACCCCGTGGCGTATGGGCAATTGACATAAAAAATGGGATAACAGAGCCTCTACTGCCGGCTACATTGCCATACCTAACAACAGAAAATGCAGTGGTTTTATCTCCACTATATGCATTAGCCGCAATAATAACCTTATCGGAAGCTAATTTTGTAGCTCCGTATAAATTGACCGGATTT
>CAZYTI010000980.1:0-2447 GCA_964650065.1 uncultured bacterium | reverse complement strand
CGGTCAATGAAATTGCGATTTCACACACAAACAGCAGGATGTTCACTCACTGCGCAACAACCTGAGAACAACATCGCGCGAACGGCGATTCAAGCACTTTCAGCAGTTTTGGGAGGTACACAAAGTTTGCATACCAATTCCATGGATGAGACACTGTCACTACCCACTGAAAAAGCCGCCCTCATCGCCTTGAGAACACAGCAGTTGATTTCCCATGAATCGGGAGTGACCCATACCATCGATCCCCTGGGAGGATCCTACTTCTTAGAGTCCCTGACAAATCAATTGGAAGAAAAAGCTTATGCTTATTTTGGAAAGATCGAAAAACTGGGAGGTATTATCAAAGCCATCGAAGTCGGTTATCCTCAAAGAGAGATTGCGGAAGCCGCATTTCAATATCAAAAAGCCATAGAAGATAAAAAACGCATTTTTGTCGGCGTGAACGATTACGTTGTCGAGGGCGAAAAGTTGGAAATACCCTTACTGAAAATCGATCCCCGGGTCGAAAGGGACCAGTGTGCACGACTTAAGAAGCTGCGAGAAAATCGGGACAACAGTCTAGTAAAACAGGCTCTCGATGACTTGCATGATGCATGTCTTGGAACGGACAATGTCATGTTTCCCATCCTTGAAGCTGCCCGTGCATACGCGACTTTGGGAGAAATTGCAGGTGTGTTAAAAGCGGTTTTTGGTGAATACAGAGAACCACCCATTTATTGGTGAATTTTATCGAGGTTACGAATGAGTAAGAAACTAAGAATCCTTATTGCAAAACCGGGATTGGATGGCCATGATCGGGGTGCCAAGGTCGTAGCAAGGGCTCTCAGAGATGCGGGTATGGAAGTCATCTATACCGGACTCCACCAGACACCGGAGATGATTGTAGAGGCCGCCTTGCAGGAGGATGTGGATGGCGTGGGCTTGTCGATACTGTCTGGTGCGCATATGACTCTATTCCCAAAGGTTGTTGAATTGATGAAACAAAGGGGAATTGAGGACAGACTCATATTTGGGGGAGGGATCATCCCTCAGGAAGATTCTGATGTTTTAAATGAAATGGGCATTGGAAAAATATTCGGACCAGGGACTCCTACACAAGAAATTGTGAGTTATATTGAATCAACCGTTGGCAGTAAATGATGGAGAAGCCTCACAGGTACAATATTTCTGATCTTCAGGAGGATATTAGACGAATCGCCCATCTTTTTGGTCAGAAGGAAATTGCCCCCATTACCGAAGAATTGGACCGGCGTTCTCCGGAATTTCCCCGGGAACTCTACCGCAGTATGGCGGAGGCCGGCTTCTTGGGGTATACATCCAGTATCGAGTTAGGGGGGAAAGGAAAATCATGGATCGAATATACGACACTCATTGAGGAACTTTCCTATTTTGATGCCTCAGTGGGATTCATTCTTTCCATCGCCAATATGTCCATGATATCCATCGAACTATTCGGAAACCTTGCCCAAAAACAGAAATTTATACCTGGAATGATCAATGGGGATATCATTGGTGCCTTTGCCCTCACGGAACCTGGGGCCGGTTCTGATGCAACAAATCTGAAAACACAAGCTGTGCTCAATGGAAGAGATTACATTATCGAAGGTGAAAAACGATTCATATCCACTGGCGATGTGGCTGATATCGTGATTCTTATTGGTATCATTCCCCGGGGTGGGGAGCAGCACCAGTTGGCTGCATTTATCGTTGAGACCAAAAATCTTGAAGGTTTCAATCGTCGAATATTCAAGCATAAGATGGGCCTTCGCGGATCGACCACTGCAGAACTCATATTCAATGGAAGCCGCATTTCTGCAGAAAATTTATTAGGTGAAGTCGGACAAGGATTTAAAATCGCCATGAAATCCCTGGATTACTCCCGAGTGGCTATCGCAGCGCAAGCGGTTGGATTGGCTCAGGCTTGCCTGGATCGATCCATCGATTTTGCATTACAGCGAAAGGCTTTTGGTGCTCCGATTGCAAAACTCGCCACCATCCAGAACATGATTGCCGAAATGTCCAGCCGGTTGGAAGCTGCCCGCATGCTGACCTATAAGGCCGCCCTTCTCATGGATGAGAAACGACCGTTTTCCCTGGAATCGGCTCAGGCAAAACTCTTTGCCGCCGAGACGGTCAATTTTGTGGCTGACCGGGCAGTTCAGATTCATGGGGGATACGGTTATGTCGGTGATTTCTCTGATATTGAAAAATTATATCGGGATGCCCGTGTGATTCCTATATATGAGGGAACTTCAGAAATACAAAAAATGATCATAGCCAGACATATTTTACGATAGGAGGTACATTTTGCGTGAACGAGAAAGGCGAGTCGGTATCGTTGGATACGGCGCTTATGTTCCCAAACATCGGATAAAGGTGGAAGAGATTGCAAAGGTATGGGGAACCGATGCCGAGAGTTACAAACGCGGCTTGATGTTAAGAGAAAA
>CAZYTI010000979.1:0-2449 GCA_964650065.1 uncultured bacterium | reverse complement strand
ATCGACGCAGCAAGCCATGTTGCACCGATTCTTTCCGGCTGATCTACGAATAGAACCAGATAACTGTGAACAATGATGCCTCCCGGGTAATATCCCGTGATCAAGATAAAGACAAGGGAAACCAGCAATCCCAGAAAGGAAATTTCATATCCCATAGACATCCCCAATTTTATTCCAGTAATCGATCAGGCACCTACCTGCTCCTTCCATATTTCCAAAACCTAAAATACAAGTCTGATCTTCCAATTCGGGAAAAATCGTTTCCATGATTTTTTCCGGATGCTTTTCTTTGATTACGTGAGATGATTTCAATTCTCGATTGACAAATCCGGCATGACCTCCTATAACAAATACTTTCTCAAAATCGTTACCCAAATCATGCTTTAATGCATCGATCCATTGAAGGGTACGGTCCCCACGATCTGATCGAAGATTCAAGAGGCCCACCAATCGGGACGATGCCATTCCTCTCAATTTTTGGATGAGAAGCAATGTTGAGTCCGGATCATTCGCGGCAAATCCATTCACCAAGAAAAACGTTTTTGGGATTGTGGGAGCCGTATACTTCCAGATCCTGAATGCACCGATATCCTTCCTCACTTTGTGAATACCGTTTAAAATTTTGTCTTTACTGATTTTTAAATAGTTCGCCACACCGTAAATAAGATCTATATTGTCAAGAAACTCTTTTTTAGATAAACTCGGATCCGATGCCAGAAGAGGTTTTGATACACCTTCTCGAATTTTAATTATATTTCCGCCAGCTTTCTTCACTGCAAGCTGAACTGAAGGCGTGCATTCTTTTTCAAGAACACATAAAGTGGCCTCCGAAGGAATATCCAGGCCAAAGACAGCACCGATTTCCTCCTCTGTATTTCCCAAAGCGTCGATGTGATCGGATCGTATATTGGTGAGCACCACAAGATGAGGCTTGAGGATCGCCTGGGATTCCACGAAGTGATTTTCCGGATGGATACTCATAATTTCAGCTACCAGACAATCGACATCGAGATCAGACGCTCTTTGAATCACCTTTTTTTGCTCAATGATGGATGGGATACCCCGCCTTTTGATATCGATCTCCTCTCCATCGGGTAAAATCATGCGTGGCTGGGATCCCGTTGTCTTGGCCAGAACCCGCCTGCCATCCTCGCGTAGAATCGCGGCCAACAGTCGAGTGACACTGGACTTGCCCCGGGTACCTGTCACTCCAAGCCTCCAGGGAATTGAAGCTCGCCGGCGATCCAGAAGGATACGCTCATTTATTAGGTATATCAGGGTCACACAAATGATGATGATTAGGACGATCAAAGAAATTCCATTGAAATTTATTTTACTTTAAAATCGGTGGAAATTCAGACGGATGGAAAAATTTAACATTTTCCGGTTCAATTTCCAAGGAAAATTAGTACGATAATTAAATTCCCTTCTTGACTTTTTATGCTGGAATGCCTACTTTAAAAAAACACCGCAAGTTAAATAAAACGTTCCAACAGGTTCATACAACATCATTAAAGGAGGGAAACGTATAATGAGAAGGAACTCCACTTTTCTACAGCGTCAGGCATTCCGCTGTGGCCTCATCCTTATCTTCATCAGTTTCTTTGCAATGTCGAGTTCACGCTCTCGGCAAGATCCAGGTCCAAATCTCGAAGGATGCACGAGCATTCTGGTGGGTAGGCTGGCTTCTGTGGATGGCTCAACCATTACCTCCCATTCCTGCGATAGCGGCACAGATCGAACATGGATCAAACTCGAACCCAATAAGAAACATGAAAAGGGAGCCATGGCAAAAATTTATATGGATCCCAAGAGGACCAAAGTACCCGATGACCCGGACAGGATCGAAATGGGAGAGATTCCCCAGGTCGAGGAGACATATAAATTCATGGATGCGGCCTATCCCATCATGAATGAGCACCAGCTGGCCATCGGTGAAACGACGACCGGCGGCAAACGGGAGCTCCGCAGCGAAGAGGGTTTGATCGATGCCCCCGAACTCTACCGCCTCATACTGGAAAGAGCCAAAACGGCCCGAGAGGCCATTCAAATCGCCGATAAACTCACAAAGAAATACGGCTACACCGATTGGGGCGAATGTTTTACCTTTGCCGATCCCAAAGAGGTCTGGCACTTCGAAATTCTTGGTCCGGGCAGGGGAAAAATCGGCGCCGTCTGGGCAGCGGTTCGAATTCCCGATGATCAAATCGGCATGTCTGCCAATGCACATCGTATCCGGCAGATCAATCTCAAGAAAAAAGATTATTATATGGCTTCAGATAATGTTTTTTCTCTTGCAGAAGAAATGGGTTGGTGGAATCGAAAGAGTGGAAAACCTTTTGAATTCTGCTATGCCTATGCCAATCGGAACAGTCTCTACTGCCGTCGACGGGAGTGGCGCGTTCTCAGTCTATTGGCCCCATCGTTGAATCTCGATCCCAATGCGGAG
>CAZYTI010000978.1:0-2449 GCA_964650065.1 uncultured bacterium | reverse complement strand
CAATCCACTGGATTGGAGGTGTGTCCGGCCAGACCTTATCCACGACCGACCGATACGCCGCTTCCACGGCAGGATCCAGTTTGTCGCCGGGCACCGCATCCATCATGACCAGGGGTGCATCCACATAGGAATCGAGCTTGAACAACGGCAGTATCCCTTCCAGAAGATCGACAATCTTCAATCCATCAGCCCGAATAACATGGTCATTAACAGAATGGCCTGGGAAATGGGCATCGGCCAGGACGATTTCATCACCATGCCCCATCATATAGAGTGTCGCAAGCAGGTCCGGGCTCAACACCGGTGATATTCCCATTAACATGGATTGTCCTCCCAAATCCGAAAAAAAGCCGGAGTGTTAAGGCACTCCGGCTCTATCCAGGGCATCATTCATAATGCCTGACAGTCACGTTCATTGTGCCCTTAACATATCGTGATCAATAGGACTCACTCAAGGAAGAATGAATGTATATCCAAAAATAATATTTCTTCGCCGTTCCGAGGCGAAGTTCTGATTGTTCTCGTATAGATCGTAATAACCCAAACGACCGCATTCGTAAGCCACATCGAGACGACCATAGAAAATATTCACACTGGCTCCGATGGTCAGACTTTCCAGAGACGGTCCACGATCTCGATATGGAGCACCCTGAGGGACGAAGACCTGGGAAACATTTCTGTAGCCCGCCCTCAGGGACAGGAAATCGACAGGTCGAAATTCAATCCCAAACCGGTAGCTGTTCTGATCGGCCCAGCCCCGATGTGCTGCCGCGAGACTTTCATCGGCAAATTCAAACTCTGCATCGCTATAGGGATTATTCTCAAGATCAAACGAGAGAGTGACTTTATTGACTGGTTTAACAACCACGCCAAAGCTGAACGATAAGGGCATTTTCAATTTATCCGTTCCCGATGAGCTGTTCTCGCCATCATTCTCAGTAACGGTGTAACTCCACTCCCGTTCAAGAGTATGAGGCAGACGAAGATCCATTCCGAGATTGAACTTTTCAAAAGTGAACACCGTCCCAAACCGCAATCCCAATCCGGAAAATTTTGAGGTTCCAGAAAGCTGCACTGACTGTGTCTCATGGAAAAACCGGTATTTATCCGTACCGCTGTAAACGAGATCGAAAGTTCCCCATTTATCCATGTTGACCGCATCATCGGTTTCACCGGAGATATAATTCACGCCCAAACCCAATTGGATGATATCGGTTAATTTGAAGCCGACACCGCCTGTAATGGCTTTCACGCCTCCGGTCCTGGCCCGATCAAACTGCCACCAGCCCATGTGGAGGGTGTCATTATAGGCCTCCTGCACCCGAGGATCTGCCCGGTGTCCAAAATGAGGATCCAGGTAGGTGTCGTTACGGTCGTAAACATGCACATTGTACATGCGGTTGTACGAGGCCGCGATCACGAGCCGTTCACCCAGGGGAAGAGCGACAGCGATGTTGTTCAAGCCGAAGTTATCGCTGGGATATTCCCAGTCCGCATTATCCTTGGAATACTCATCGCCACCTTTGGGCAATGTGAAGTCGTTCGGATTAAAATAGTAGAGCGTATCGGCCCAGACACCGTCATATGTCGGATTGGGATCGATCATACCATCCAAAATAAAATTGCCCGAATGGAAATAACGGCTGCCCCAGTAGACCTGATTCTCCCACCAGGTGTACTTTGAGGACTTGAAGGATACCGTCAGTTGAAGCTTATCGATACCCATCAATCCTGCCGGATTTGTGAAAAGAGCGCTCACATCACCGGTCATGGCCGTAAATGCACCGCCCATACCCAAAGCCCTTACACCAACGTCGCCTGCATTCGAGAATCCCTGAAAAGCCGGGGCGTCACCGTTGTGCTGGGCCGGAGCGGTCAAAGGCAAGGTAAAGACAATGAGGAGTGCCATTATCCTGCCTCCGAATTTTCCTAGATATCTATAGTTAGACATACTCAATACCTCCTTAATTTGCGACCCTATTGACTGAGGAATCTGACGGTAAACCGATGAACCGCATCCAGGTAATCGCCAAAATCATTGTAGGAATAATCGACGGCAAAACGGAAAAGCTTCAAACCGCCGCCCAGAGTCAGTCCTTCGGTATCGTAATTCGCCTTATATCCGGCTCTCAAGAAAACGAGGTCTTTGAGAGAATATTCTAATCCGAAATTGTACTGTTGATCGTAATCTCTGGGATGCATCATATCCACCGAGATGAGAAGTTTCTGGCTTTCAGAAGACATAAGGAAGCTGTTTTCCGGTGAAATGAGGTATGCCGATAAGCCTATGTTAAAAGTTTGAGGAGGTGGAAATGCCTCTTCAACAAATTTAATATCGGGTCCAAATTGTCTGACCATGACACCGATATCCAGGGATCGAAATCCGGTATGATAAATCAGGCCATCAGTATCAATTACAGTAACCCCACCAACCTTAAGAGACTTGCCA
>CAZYTI010000977.1:0-2452 GCA_964650065.1 uncultured bacterium | reverse complement strand
TTAAAAGTGTGGGAGAAAGAAATAACAGCGCACTGAGGCCATCTCTTTTCTTAATTAAATGACTTTGCCTCTGGTGTTTAAATTCGTGTCCCATTTCAGGAACCTTTAAAATAGTCTAATTGTCGTATAACTCTTCAAAAACAATCTTCATTTATTTTTAACTGTGGCAAGTAAATCATTTGATTTCTTTGCAGCTTCAGTCAAAGCAACCTTAGGATCCACGCCGCCAATCGTTGCCTTTTCGATGGCCTCAGCAAGATGTCTCGTAATACTCAATCCATGGTAATCAATTTGTCTCTGACTTTGACCAAATTCCATCTGTTTTACAAATACGGCATAATTTCGATTGGATTTCATATATTTCTGAAATTCGGGTACGGCCAAAGTGGAACGCCGCATTGGGAGGTAACCCGATTTCATACCCCATAGCGCCTGATTCTCCGGCTGTATGATCCACTTAATAAATTGCCAAGCTTCGTCCGGATGTCGACTTTGTTTGAAGATGGCAAGATATTCACCTCCAAGAATAGTCACATGTTTTTCGGGTCCTCTGGGCAATGGTGCAATTGCCCAATTCAAATCCTTTAGCAAGCGTTCGTAACGGGGAAGATTCCATGGTCCATCCAGAGCCATTGCCAACCGTTTCGCAGCAAACGCCACTTGATAATCAACTGTAAAATTACTGATATCCAATTCACTGAAAAGAGACTGCCAAAATTGTAATGCTTGAATTCCATAAGGGCTATCATAAAGTACATATGTCTGTTCATGATTAATGACAAATCCACCCGCTTGCCAGAGAAATGGAACCCATTGCCATACCATCCATCCTCCGAGTGGACCGGAAGCTGGGTAAACTGGCACAAAAAAACCTACCTGATCAAATTTTCCATCATCATTTTGATCAATTGTCAGTTTCCTAGCATATTCATGTAGATCATTCCATGTCAAGGGAGGTTTTGATGAATCTATACCTGCTTCATGTAACATATCTTTATTGTATATGAGTGCGAGGTTGGTAGCTTCCATAGGCATACTATATAACGTATCTCGCCATGAAGCATAATGAAGAAGAGGAGGATAAATGTCATTTAATTCTTCATTACTTAGACCATTTTCACTTTCTATGAAATGCCTCATCTTGTAAATTGAATTCGATTTTACGAGTTCCGGTAGGTAGTCAGAATGAATCCATGAAATATCAGGGGCAGTCTTGCTTTGCACGGCTGATATAAGTTTTTGAATCAATGCATCTCCACTAGGCACATATTGAGCTTTTATTTTAATATTTGGATTTTCAGATTCGAATTTATCGATGATTTCATTGAAAGCAGGAATAGTAGAAGAAACAAAGCTGTGCCAAAAAATAATCGTTACTTTCCCATCATTGTTGTCCGTCTTTTTTTGACAATGTAAGATAAAGATTGACATATAAATTATGCTAAAGATTATAAAAATACTCCTACTTTTACTCAAAACTGTTCTCCTTACTATATTGAATAAAACGGATAAATAATCACTAAATTATTTAATTTCAAAGATCTATGCAAACGTTTGTGCAACAAGAAGAAATAAAATCCCCCACTTTTTGAAATTCTTATTTTATTATTCTTATTCTTTGTTTTATCCCAAACTTGAAGTTTAATATTTATTCTTTAATTCCGGATAAAACCTGTATTTTATCAGGTCTGTTCAATGTAGCAACAGATTTTCTTATAATTAACTTGGGCTTAAGCACTATTCGTTGTTTATCGATCTCGGTTTTACCCTGGATATCATCGATTAATATTTTTACAGCAATCTCTCCCATCAGGTCTTTTGGCTGACTTACGACGGTTAATGGTGTAACTAAAAAGGGTGCGAATTCAATTTCATCAAATGCAACAAGGGAGATATCTTCTGGAATTATTGCGTCCTCTTCAAAGATCGCTTTTAATGCACCTAATGTGATAAGATCACTCGTTGTAAAGATAGCAGTCGGTGGATTTTCAATATTAAGAAGAAATTTTGTCTCAATATAACCGTTTTCTTTCCTAAAATCGTTACCAACAATTAATTTTTCATCAATGCGAATCCCATTATCCCTTAAAGCCTTCCTATACCCCTTAAGTCGTTCAGTATTGGTATAAGTATCTGGTAATCCTTGAATAATGGCAATCCGTTTGTGTCCATTCTCAACAATATGTTGTACAGCTTTATAGGCTCCTAAAAAATTATCAACAACGACAGCATTCGTTTCAAGCTGCTCAAAGCATCTATCCAAGAGAACCATCGGGACCTTATCCTGAAGTAACTTTTCTATGTGATTATAATTCGTCCCTACCGGTAAAATAATAAATCCATCTACCCCTTTACTCCTTAACAATTCTATTTCTTCAATCTCCGTTTCAATATTTTCATCCGTATTACATACAATCAAACTGTATCCCGATTTATAAATGGCCAATTGGAT
>CAZYTI010000976.1:0-2453 GCA_964650065.1 uncultured bacterium | reverse complement strand
GTAAAGGCAACACAGATAATCAGGTTGCCTTTCAATATTGAATACGCGATTTGAAATAAACAGAAATCAAATTTTAAAGATTTTTTAGATTTCCATTCGGATTAAAGGATGCCAGCTTATCCTCTTTAAATTCCTTTAATCTATCCACGACATAACCCGTCTCACCTCTCCCATCACTTCGATTTTCAACGAGATCAACCACCATTTCCATGGCGAGTGTTAACGAATCGAGTATCTTGGGAGTCAGTTGGATCTCTTTAGACTGTACACAAGATAACAGTTCTTCAATGGATGAGAGAAGTTGTGCAATTTCATCAAAACCAAACATCTGGGCCGAGGCAAGTAAGAGTTTACACGCTTGTTTGGAATCTAGTAGTGCTTTCCGATTTTCAAGATTTTCTCTTAAAAAATGAATAGCTCTGTCGAATCTTTTAAGGTCACCTGCGGCTTCCTCTTCAAATATTTTATAAAATACCAATGTCGTTTGAGCAATTGGCTTGTTTATCGGTTTATTGAGCCTGGGTTTTTCCGATTTTGAAGACAAAATAGACTCTTTAATATCAAAAATACTTTTTTGATTCCCTGATTCTTGCTTTTCCGTATCCGTTTTAACTGTCTCAGGAACATTCTGTGTAGCTATATTTTCAATATGCTTTCTGGTTATTATTGCTGTCTCCTTCAATCCGGTTACCATGAGCATGACACGTATTGTTTGCCGAAGGCTTTTTTCTATGCTGGCTCCCCAAATGATTCTGGCGTTGGGATCCAGTCTCTGGCAAATATCATGAATGACTTTCCGTGCCTCCTTAAGGGTCATTTCTGGTCCGCCTGCCACATGTACCAATGCACTCTGGGCACCCGAAATATCGGAATCCATCATGGGATGAGAAATTGCCCGGCAGATAGCTTCATCGACACGGTTTTCTGAATTACTCTCGCCCAATCCGATAACGACATTGGGGCCATCTCTCATCACGACACTCACATCGGCAAAGTCCAGATTGATAAAACCATTTTTAAGTACAATATCTGAGATGCCCATGAGGGAATTGATTAAAATTTCATCCCCCCCATGAAAGGCATCTTTCAGGGGAATATCCGGAAATAATTCCAACAGTTTGTCATTTTTCAATACGATCAGGGTGTCAACGGTTTTCCTTATTTTCTCCAATCCAATTTGTGCATTTTCCCATCTTACAATGCCTTCTTCTGAAAAAGGCATCGAAAGAACAGCCGCCGTCAGGATGCCCTGCTTCCTTGCCAACTCACCAACGACAGGAATAGCCCCCGTTCCTGTTCCTCCTCCTAATCCACACGTTAAGAAGAGGAGATCCGTCCCTTTAATTGATGTGTCGATTATATCCTTACTCTCCTCAGCGGCCCGTTCACCGATCATTGGGTCGCCGCCGGCGCCCAATCCTGCTGTGAGATTCCTACCGATAAGTATTTTTCGATCGGCTGTTATCTCAAGTAGACTCTGTGCATCTGAGTTTATGGCAATCGCTTCGATGACTTTTGATTGTTGCTTCATCAGGTGGAGTATCGTATTACACCCCGCTCCACCGGCACCCAATACTTTAATAACTGTTTTATAAGGAGAAATTTCGACAGGAACACGTTGTGGTTGCGATAATGTTTTTATTTGATCTTTTGAAGTCATATCTCCTCTCCTCCCAAGGGATTCCAAACGGAATGCCGGAATTAGACACACTCTTGCTCTGTTAAATAGGTATAGATAAGATTCCGAAGATCACTCATTTCAAATGGTTTCTCAATATAACCTGCGCTTCCCCATTGATCCAATACTTGTTTCACTTCGATAGATCCATATGCTGTCATTACGATGACCTGTGTATGAGGATATTTCACCTTCACCTCATTTAATAGCTGCAAACCACCTATACCAGGCATACGAAGATCTGTGACCAGAAGATCGACTTTAAATTGGGTCAGCAGTTCCAGAGCATTGTTTCCTGTATTAGTACACAGGATTTCCAGTGAATCTCCGTCTTTGGCGAGTCGTCTGGAGATACTCCAGGTTAAATCCTCTTCATCGTCTACAATTAAAACCCTTTTTTTATCAATAACCATATTAAATACCGTTCTAAAGGTAAAGAATGATTTAATTCTCGGCAAATACTGTACCATTAGAACGAAAAAAATCATGACTATCAAAACCTGAGCAGAATTAACTATAACGTACTGATTTATCGTCAAATATGCGAATCGATTAATTTTGTAAAAAAACTGAAATTGCACGTGGAGTGAACAATGAATTGTTAAATATGAACTCACTGGTCAAAAACAGTGCACTAGGCAAATTCATAACTTTTCAATTTTTCCCGAAGCGTCGATCTCGAAATATCCAAGATTCTAGCGGCCTGGGATTTATTACCGTTGACAAGTTTCAATACTTCCAGAATGTGATGCTTTTCCATTTCTTGAAGTGAAAC
>CAZYTI010000975.1:0-2454 GCA_964650065.1 uncultured bacterium | reverse complement strand
AATCCAATTTGATGCTTGGAATCGTTCCAGCCATAAGGGCGTGGCTACCTGCAACGGGTGTCACACGCCGAAGCACTTTATGGGTAAATACGCGGTCAAGGGCCTCAATGGCTGGAACCACAGTGTGGCCTTTACTACAGGTCGTTTTCATGAACCCATCAGCATTCGTCCTTTTAACCGTGACATTGTCCTTCAGAACTGTCAATATTGTCATGAAGATATCATCGGTCTCATGGTATCGAATCAAAAGGGCGAAACAGCCGACTGTTTAACTTGTCATAGCCAGGTCGGCCATCGAAGCCGGAAATAATAGGAGGAAGAAGATGCACAAAAACACAATTTTTCATACACGATGGTTTCCTGTGATGATTTTTTTCACTGCGGTTTTGGGAACAGTGGCAGTTTTACTGATTTTGTTCAATATCCGGCAGCGAAAAGTGGAGGGGCTCCAATATCCTTTAAAAATTGTCGATATTCAGGATGAAGAAATCGATCCCGCAGTTTGGGGTAAAAATTTTCCATTTGAATATGACAGATTCATCAAAACGGAAGTTGACTATGGAGAGACTGAATTCGGTGGTTCAGTGCCTTACAGTAAATTGGAAAGGTATCCGGCCATGAAGCGGCTCTGGGCCGGATATGCCTTCGGCATCGCTCACAATGAAGAACGGGGTCATTTTTATGCGGCCATCGATCAGGCCAATACAGAGCGGGTCAAGGTTGTGAGCCAGCCAGGTGCGTGTGTGAATTGTCACGCGGCTGAAGTGCCTCGATTGATACGGGAGATGGGATGGGAAGTGTTTAACCGTACGCCGTACAATGATCTCAAACCGCATTTGAAAACAGGCTCTTCGTGTAGTGACTGCCACGATCCCAAGACCATGGATTTAAGGGTCACCAGACCGGCCTTTATGCAGGCCATGGAAGAGGTGGGTGTCAATTTGGAAAATGCCACGAGACAGGAGATGCGGACCTATGTGTGTGCCCAGTGTCACGTGGAGTATTACTTCAAGGGAGAGAACAAGGTGCTGACCTTTCCCTGGAGTCGGGGACGAACCATTGATGATATTGAGGCCCATTACGATGCATACGGATTTAAAGACTGGACACACCGGGAAACCGGGGGGCCGATGTTGAAAATGCAGCATCCCGAGTTTGAATTGTGGGGAACCGGGATTCATGCCAGGTCGGATGTTTCCTGCTCGGACTGCCACATGCCCTATATTCGTGAAGGCAGTGTGAAGATATCCGATCACTGGATTCGCAGCCCGCTTACGCATGTCAATCATGCCTGCCAGACCTGTCACCACTGGCCGGAAGAAGAATTGAAGGAAAGGGTTTTAAACATACAGAGAAAAACAGCAGATCTTTTGCGGAAGAGTGAAGAGGCCCTGTTATCGACCATCGATGCAATCGTTGATGCGAAGCGGAAGGGTGCCTCTGAGACTGAGTTGCAGGATGCCCTCCATCTCCATAGACGGGGACAGATGCGATGGGATTTTATTTCTTCTGAAAACAGTACGGGATTCCACAGCCCACAAGAGGCTGCCCGCATTTTGGCCGAGGCCATCGATTATGCGCGTCAGGCCGAAATAGCCGCTGTCAATGTCGTTAAGTAGAATTTACCACAGATTTCACAGAGAATACAGATAAAAAACGAGATTGGATTGTTCATTTATAATTATTTCTGTGTGCTCTGTGGTTAATTTTTGACAAAACCTTTTGACAATATGGGAGGGATTATGACAAATAACACAACACCCATGTTACCTACCTCAACATCCGAGCGTTTCGTGTCTCTCGACCTGCTTCGGGGATTCGCGATCCTGGGCATCCTGATCATGAATATTCAGAGCTTTTCCATGATAGGGGCCGCGTATCTCAATCCCATGGCCTACGGCGATCTCACCGGAATCAACAAGTGGGTCTGGATATTCAGTCACTTGCTTGCGGATCAGAAGTTTTTGTCGATTTTTTCCATCCTGTTCGGAGCGGGGATCGTCTTAATGACAAACCGTGTCGAATCCAGGGATCTGAGGCCGGCAGGTCTCCATTACCGACGCACATTCTGGCTCCTGGTGATCGGATTGATCCATGCATACATGTTCTGGCATGGCGATATTCTCGTTCCCTATGCCTTGTGTGCTTTTGTGGCCTTCCTGTTTCGAAAGGCCAAACCCAGGACAATCTTGATTGTGGGGCTTGTTGTCTTTAGTAAATCCTCCTTGATATACATCATGGGCGGATTGTTCATATCCCAGTGGCCCCGGGAGGCCTACGATGGAACCATGGAAAGCTGGATGCCAACCGCTGAAACCATAGCTAAAGAGTTGGCTGCACTCCGTGGTGGATTCGCTCAGCAACTCGCCTATCGCGGTCCAACTTCTCTCATGTTTCAGACTTTTATATTCTTCATGTGGACGGGTTGGCGGGCCGGAGGCCTCATGCTGGTGG
>CAZYTI010000974.1:0-2457 GCA_964650065.1 uncultured bacterium | reverse complement strand
ATACGATTAATCTGGCAATCGAATTAGACAGCGATTATGCCAATTTTTTTACAGCTACGGCCTTTCCCGGCACGCACTTCTTTGAGTATGCCCGAGAACATCAACTGTTCGACAGCACAGGGAGTGATATTTATCAGGATAGTTACTATTATCCCAGTGTACGAGGCCACTATCTGAGCAAGGAAGAGATTTTTGCTCTCCAAAAACGAGCGGTCAAAAAGTTTTTCTTAAGGCCGAGATATATACTGAAAACATTAATGAAAATCCGGACTCCTGTCCAGTTTTTCAATTACTGTAAAGCCAGCATGTCGGTGCTCCGGAAATAAATATGCCATTTATTCCCTTTCTGGGACGGGTAAGAGTTGGGTTAAAATGTTTGTTCTGGATGGATAATGTCTGTAGCATCTTTATGGCGTTTATGCGTTACGTAAGCTTACTATAAAAGACGGAAATGTGGGTATTAGTTTTTTTGTTTTTGTTAATCACATTGTTGATAAGCTGGACGGTATTTGGCTATATCATATTGATCTGGTTCATGGGGCTATTCCATCATAGGAAAACCACAGAATTTCCTGACTCATGGCCAACAATTTCTATCATGGTTCCCTGTTACAATGAAGAGGAAGAAATCCTTAACAAATTAGAAGATATTCGAAGGCTTGATTATCCTCAGGATCGTCTCGAAGTTGTCTTTGCTGATGGTGGGTCTACAGATCAGACAACGAGTTTGTTGGAAAATTCAATACGCAATCATGAGCCGTTTCGTGTCATCACGTGTACTTGCCCTGGCAAGATTAATCAATTAAATTATATCTTGCCTCAGTTATCAGGCGAAATTATCATGAATACCGATACCGATTCTCGTTTGGCTGTGGATACGCTCAGATGGATAGCTGCTGAATTTGAATCATCCCCCGAAGTATGGGTTGTTGGAGCATACTGTCGCCCCGACAATACGTTGGATATTGATGCCTATTATTGGGATATGCAAAATAGAGCTCGTTTGATGGAAAGTGACGCTCAAACCTCCTCGATTGTTATCGCCCAATGTTATGCTTTCCGAAAAGCCCTACTAAAATCTTTTCCTGAAGATGTTGTCGCAGATGATATCTATGTCACGTTTTTGGCGAATACGTTAGGCTATAGAGCCGTTTATTCTCGCCATGCAAAGGCTGTGGAGACCCGTGCCTCCCAAAGTTATAAAGAATTTTTCCCTCATAAATTTCGAAAGAGCAATGCCTTTTTACGAGAATCATTGCGATTTCTTTATCTGCTGCCTGAAATGAATTTTTTTTGTAAAATGATGTTAACTACACGTATTGCTCAGCAACTGTTTTTGCCATGGGCGATGTTGTTATGGATCTTAGTGGCGGGTGCATTACTAACGTTAAACCGGTTTGATATTTTTATCATGGATCTTATTTTTCTTTTATTGCTCTTTCTGATCACAAACCGGTTGATTTACCTGGTTAAACTGCCCGATGGAGTCCGTCAACATTCATTGAAAACGATTGTAAAGGGATACATCTTAACCAATTTGGTTATGTTATCAACCGGACTCAGCTACCCTTTTTTTCGGCAAGGCAGTTCTTACAATCGCCTGGAGAACAAGGGTCGCGAATGAGCGCGCTTATGGGATCTTTAGAGAATTTTTGCAAAGTTATTGGTTTTTTAAATGGTGATGTAGGAAACTGTTCATTGTGTTATATTTCTGAGGTTTTTGGAAGCTAAATATCAATTGTTCTCTATTTTACGATTAATCGTGCTGAAACGTCAAATATGCTTACAAGTATTGACCTCGCAAGAGTATCCATTGGAACTAGAATTAGAAAAAAAAGTTATATTTCCTATTTTAAGGGAAAAAGAATGAAAAATGTATTGGAATGTGGTTGTAATGTAGGAGTATATACTCCATTTTTGGAAACGATATCAAATCATCTTATTAGCTTTGATTTGAATGAAAGCCTTATTAGAAATGCTGCTAAGGCTTCTCCTGATTCTCAGTTTTTGGCTGCTGATATTTTGAAAATGCCATTTAGGGATGGGTATTTTGATCTTGTCGTTGCAGCAGACGTGGTAGAACATACAACAGATGCTGAAAATGTATTAAGAGAAATGGCAAGAGTTACGAAAAGGAACGGCATTGCTGTTCTCTCTGTCCCTTGTGTAAATTGGAATATTGTATGCAGAGTTCTTGGCCTCTCTAAATATTCTTTTGGGCATCATTATCTTTTTGAAAAACAACAGCTTTTATCACTTCTATCGAAAGTAGGGTATAGAACAGTCTATTACGAAAAAATGCAAGGGGCTTTTTCAGCTTGTCTTGAGGGTGTGATCGTCAAATTGAGTTCCAGGTTATATGGCATAGACGCTGTGAAAGAGAGTCAAATGGCCTTAATGACCTCTCGAAATAAGGTAAATTCATTTCTTTATTTTTGTTTATTTTATCGGTGAGTT
>CAZYTI010000973.1:0-2459 GCA_964650065.1 uncultured bacterium | reverse complement strand
TTTATCCTTTTCTCGATATATAGTATTTCATGCCCATAGGTGGGTTGAGTATTTGTTGAAGCAGATCATTCAAATCCTCTTCGTTTTGAACGAAATCGATCTCTGTTGTGTTGATGACCAAGAGAGGTGAATCATTATATCGAAAGAAAAAATCGTTATAGGCCTCATTTAATCTCTTAATGTATTCCGGAGAAATATCCTTCTCGTAATCTTTTTTTCTCTTTTTTATATTTGCAATAAGCCTCTCTGTATTAGATTGAAGATAGATAACAAGATCGGGTTTGGGCAACTCTTTCTCCAGTAATGTGGCCACCCGTTCATATAATACAAGATCTCTATGTTCTAAATTTAAATAGGCAAATATCTTGTCTTTGGCAAAAACATAATCTGCAATGAGGTATTTATGGAAAAGTTCTCCTTGGGGTAAATTCAACAATTGACGATACCGACTCAACAGGAAAAAAAGCTGAATTTGAAAAGCATATCGCCTGGGATCTCGATAGAAGTCTTCCAAATATGGATTCGATGCTGATTGTTCTAAAATCAATTTGGCATCTAGCCTTTCACCCACCAGGCGGGTCAGGCTTGTCTTTCCTACTCCAATAACACCCTCAATAGCAAAATAATATAGACCCTTCACGCCAAGATCCTCCTGAAATCATCAGTCATTATTTCGATAAAGTGTAATGCTTCCCGAATCAGGGCATAATTTTAAGGTCTCATGGACCGTTCTCCCTGATCCCGGTATATGTACTGAGGGTGCAATTTCTGCTAAAGGAACCAAGACGAATCGTCTTTTCTGAAGCTGTGGATGTGGCACTTGAATCGTATCCTCGTTTACCACCCTATCTCCATAGAGAAGCAGGTCGATATCCATCGTCCGTGGCCCCCAACGTCGACCCCGTTCCCGGCCTAATTTCGACTCAATACGCTTACATACCGATAATAACGCTTCAGGTTCGAGTTGTGTCTCCACCCGCATGACCTGATTGAGAAATGCACTTTGATTTTTATCCCCCCAGGGTTCGGTCTCATAGATGGATGAAAGGCTGCAAACCATGCAATCATCCAATCTGGCAATGGCTTTTACAGCTTTGTCCAAATTGGCCATTCGATTTCCCATATTTGAACCCAAACCCAAATAGACTTCCATAATCGTCATCATTCCAATGATGAACAACATAGTAAAAACTTAATTTATCAATATATTAAATCTCCCCTACATTGTCAATAATAAAAAAAAGCCCGCATTCGCGAGCTTGAAGTGACTTTTATTTTAAACACCTATTTCTTCTTTGTTTTGGTTTTCTCCTGATTCTCCTGATGTTCCTTGATCATATCACGAATTCGGGCCGCGTCTTCATATCGTTCATCCTGAACAGCTTTTTCGAGTTGTGTGGATAATGTCTCGATTTCCTCTTGTTCTTTCATAGAACCATCGATTTCCGTATCTTCACCAATGGCTGCTTTCTTCATAACATCTTCATCCACGAAGATAGGAGCGCTGACTCGCAATGCCAAAGCGATAGCATCACTGGGTCTGGCATCTACATGTAGCTGAGCTCCATTCCGTTTGACATCAATGGTTGCATAATACGTATTTTCTTTTAAATCACTAACGACAACCCTAGAAACGTTCGCTTTGATACTATCCAAAAGATTTTTCATGAGATCATGGGTCATTGGACGAGGCGGATTCACTTTTTCCAACTGAAGGGCAATGGCCTGTGCCTCGGCCGGTCCTACAACGATGGGAAGCCATCGGCTATAGGTATCATCCTTAAGGATAACAACGAATCTGTTGCTAGATGTGTCAAGGGTTACTCTTTCAACCCGAACAGCTACGATCATGCTCCAATTCCTTAGTGCTCGTTTCCCTTTAGAATAGAGATAAAAAACGATAAAATCAAGAGAAATTTTTGTCACATTTTTTTATTTTCAGTAGGCGCAAAAGCAATATTGACATGACTCAAAGATTTGAAAATATTTTCTCTGATGTTGGCATTCTTTTCCCGTTCCTGTAGATTGGCGATTAATTCCTTAACTCGCTGACGGCGAGTCTTACCATCCATGGGGCATCGCCGGGAAAGACAGGGTAACGCTTCTTCCAGAGCAAACTTTTTCATCAATTCCTCCTCCATATAGGCCAGGGGACGAATGATGTGCATTTTACCTCGGAAGACTTCCTGCACCGGATTCATAACTTCAATTTTCCGGCCATAGAGAATATTCAATAAAAGTGTTTCAACAATATCATCCTTGTGATGTCCGTAGGCAATCTTATTGCAGTTTTCGTGATGGGCCGTTTCATACACTTTCCTTCTTCGATAAATTGAACAGATGAAACAAGGATTTTTCTTCGCATCGGGTGCAAACGCTTCCCGGCTTATTTGAGTGTGTATGATACGATACTCTATACCCAGACTTTGGAAATGGGTCTCCAACATCTTCCAGTCCTT
>CAZYTI010000972.1:0-2464 GCA_964650065.1 uncultured bacterium | reverse complement strand
ATCTCTTTCTCTTTTTTATCATAAAACTTTTGTCACTACCTTTTAGTAACTCCTCATGTTTTATCGTATTAAAATGATTCGCTCATTGGGCGGATAGAGAAACTCGACCCCTTTTTCAGTGACGATGGCATTATCTTCCAGGTTAATACTGTGTCTTCGTCCCCATTCAGGCACCCAGGTGTGTACCATAAACTCAAAAGCAAATAGATTGTTCTGTTGGATCAAAATTGAGGCCCTGTCATGGCGAAAAGGGGAAATCGAGGGACCCTCGACAATCTGACTGAATCCGTAGTTCCCCACACAGTGACAGTCGATGGACACTCCGGAACGCTCATCATCACCGAGGGCATTGATAATCTTCCTGTCCTGTGCACCGTAATTCACAAATGGGGTATAGACATATCCCTCTTTTTCCAGTGCGCGGGCCAGGACTTTTAAAGTTTCTCCTGCTGTGATTCCGACTTTAATATTCTTCTTAATGATCTCCCGCGCTTTTAAAACGCGTTCCCAGGCGCGTTTGAGTCCGGCGGGTATATCCGTCTCTCCCTCTTTGAGGATATAGGCCTTACGCTTATAATCGGTACCAAAATTTAAGTATTCGATTCCCATATCCCAGGACAACAAATCACCCCTTTGAAAGACGTAACCCGGGTTTCGTGTCTCCGATCGATCGGATTCGCTGTGGGATAAACCGGGTGTGGTGGAACCGGTAGGTGTGGGCGCCAATCCCTTTGCCAGTAGCCGATCGAGTGTCCACCAGTGGATATCTTCCCTGGTGGTTTTGCCCGGTTTAATATTTCGCAAAGCCTGCTCCATAATCTGTCTTTGAATTTCGCACGCTTTCGCGTAGGCAATCACTTCAGTCTGTACTCTGCGTATGCGGAAATCCCTGATGAGATTTTCAGCTGTGACGAGTCTTTTCGCGTATTTATCTCCTAACAGTTTCACCAATCGCAAGTAGCCGGTATGGGTCAGACCATTGGATGACGGCACCCAGGTTGACATATTGACCGCGATTCGCCTGGGATCCCGCTCGGCCACAAATTTTGTGATTTCCGCTTCGGCGCCGAATATATCGTAGAGATCCGATTCAGCTTCTCCGCCCAGGACCGCCCGCTCGATACGGTCGCCACCACGATCAGTAAAGATAAAAAGTCCAAGCGTATCGGTCATACTCCAGTGAGCCCGACCGCCTAAGTCCATGGTCAGGGGATCCTCAATACCGTCCTGCATCACATGAATCCACATGTCGATGCCATTATCCCGCATGGCTCCGGGGAGGACCAAATCAAATTTCTCCTTCTGAATCAGCTTCATCATCTCGTAGCGGGCTCGGGATTCCTGGGGTTGTGCATTTCCGAGAACCATAAATGTTATCACTATAACCACGAGTACAGTCATTACGAATTTACTCTTCATGATACTTCCTCCATTAAACCTTTTATTTATGCCATCTACGATTGTTATTCATCTGATTGGGACTGCGTGGAAGCATCTCATCGCGCATGGCAGCCAGATACGCCCAGCAGGCGTTGATCACGGATCCCTATATTAAATCATCCTCCACGACTCGATCGTAGACATCCATTCATCCATTCCTTTTTCCAGGAGTCGCACGATCCGGTTATAGTGTTCAGCAGCCATGGTGAGACGCGCCAGTGGTATAGGGCGGCCTGAACGCAGGTAGACAATGCCTTTATCGAAGGGGCCATCCAGACGACTCTTGACCATACTCGGCTCCACGAGTACTGCTTTGGAAAGTCTCGTAGCCCGTGGCTTAAAATCGAGCCCCAGTTTCGGTTTGGGTTTGGTAAGCACGATCTTCCCCCGCAGACGGCCGCGGTATTTTCCCAGGTCACTTTCTGATGTTATTTCCTCTGTATTGATATACACAGCGTCCTCTATCACTTTGCCGTTCGTCCCCCGGGTGTGACTGACGGGATATGCAATCAAGGGCATGTATTGCGGTTTATGCAGGTGGACGGCGCTAAAGGTGCATTCCCAGGGCATCCCTATCTCCGCGTAGGGATCAAGTTTCACATTGTTACCAGAGTTCCTTAATCTCGTCATCATAGCCCGTCATCTCCCACCTGATGAGTGCCATGGGGATCATACCCGCTGCCAGAAACTCATCCATAAATTCCTTGAGAACGAAATCATCCCCCGCCTGTTTGGCTCTGTCTCTGAACAGTTTCATGAACTGCACCTTGCCCACCACCATGATCATGTGATGGCCCACTCCCCGCAGGGTGGTTGCCAGCTCGAACCATAAATGCGGACTGTTATCCAATAATTTTCCGTGAGGCGCATTTTTCACACAGAACGCCATGGCATCTTCCAGGGTCCACTCCCCACTGTGCATGTATACATCAGAGAGGGCGCGGACCGTGCGGAAGGCCGCCTGCTCATAGGCAATCTCCCTCCCCCTGCGCGGCCGGTCATCGAGGTAACCCGCATGCATGAG
>CAZYTI010000971.1:0-2466 GCA_964650065.1 uncultured bacterium | reverse complement strand
GACGACGCTCAGGCGGTGGTACAATGTACAGGGCTCAGGGTACACGGGTGTGAATGCTCACATGCTGCCTGAGCAAATCGTAGTGGCCCTATATCCGAATCCATTCAACGATGCAGTCAAAATTATCGCACCCGCAAATGCACAGATCGTGATCTATGATATCCGGGGCCGTCTGATTCAGCGTCTGCAAGGGTCCGTCTGGACACCGGATCGGTTTGTCCAATCAGGACTGTACTTCATCCAGGTACAGGTTGCACAGCGTACAGTGACGAAAAGAGCCGTGTATGTAAAATAGGGATTCCCATATCATAAGTTTACTTTCAGTCCCAAAGACGGTATTAGCAAGGCGAAAAGATCGTAATCGGTCATCGGTAATCAGTGCGTTTCTGTTCACTGTTCACCGTTCACCGTTCACCGTTCACCGTTTACCGTTTACCGTTTACCGTTTACCGTTTACCGGTCACCTTGTTCATATCCTATTCGCTTTGCATGATAAAGACAAGTACAATTAAAAAAATCGAAAGAAAACCCATGTCCGGCAAAACTGTCCTCATCGATACCCACACCCACCTCTGCGATCCGATCTTCGATCCGGACCGCGGTGACGTGATAGAGCATGCGCGGGCCGCGGGCGTTGCCGCCATCATCATCGTCAGTGAAAATCTCTCCGATGCCCATCGCAACCTGTCACTGACGGAAGATCACCCCATGCTACTCCCGGCTGCCGGGCTCTACCCAACGGTTCCGGATCTGCAAAAGGCGGACGAGATGCTCGGCTTTATAACAAAAGAGCGATCAAAACTTTTTGCCATTGGTGAGGTAGGTCTCGATTACTGGATAGTGAAAGATACAACTGACCGAGAATGCCAGAGAGAAATTTTCAGGCGTTTCATCCAAATATCCAGGGAGCTCGACATGGTCCTCAATGTCCATTCCCGCTCTGCGGGACGGCATGTGATCTCCATGCTCCTGGAGAACAATGCAAAAAAAGTTCAACTTCATGCTTTTGACGGAAAAGCCTCGACCGCACTCCCTGCTCTGGAGGCCGGATATTTCTTCTCCATTCCTCCTTCCATCTCCCGATCCCGGCAGAAACAGAAATTGGTCAAACAACTCCCCCTGTCCTGTCTGCTGCTGGAGACCGACAGTCCTGTTCTGGGTCCCGTCCCGGACGAGCGCAACGAACCCGCCAACATCACCCATGTCGTCGACGCCATCGCCGAAATTAAAAACGTTTCGAAAGAGGAAGTCATTGAGAATGCATTCGAAAATACGTGTAGGCTTTATGGAGATCTGCGGTTCTAAGTCTCGGGCTGTTTATTTTTCGCTTATCCAATACCGACCACATCCGCTGTCAGGGACAGTGGCTAACCGTTTTCATTCTTTTAACAATGCCTGAGTAAAGCGCATCAGGTTATCAGAAAATCAGTCGGCAGGAGATCAGGGTACCAGAATATCAGATATGTATCTTCTCCTGATCCACTGATTCACTGATGTCCTGCCCACTGATACCCTGATCTTCTGATCTGCTTCAGTACCCGTCATTCGTTCACAGTTTACCGTTCACCCTCTTTTCACCAATCACCTCACCGACTACGTGATCGCCTTCCTCTCCTCCTCAAACTCCGCGTATGCCTTGGAATCAACGATCCCTTTAAGATGCTGCACAACCTGCCACACTTCATGATATGTGTTATACAGAGCCACAGGAGCGATTCGGATAATATTGGGAGGTCTGAAATCGGGAACCACCCCCTTCGACCGTAACGCTTCGCAGATCCTCCAGGCTTCTTCATCCCTCTCTACGGCTACATGGCCGCTTCTCCTCTCCGGATCTCGGGGTGTTCCAATGCTGAAATTGTAAGGTGCCCCAGACAACAAAGCATCCACCAAATAGATGAGATATGACGTGATCCTCTTTGATTTTTCCCGGATTCTTTCGATGCCTGCTTCGAGCGTGACACGCAATGCACCTTCCAAAGGTGCAGAGCCTAAAATACCGGGAGAGGATATCTGCCATCCACCCGCATGCTGTTGATGCTCGAAGTCCGGGAGCATGTCAAACTGCTTCTCTTTAATATAGCCGAACCATCCGGTAATTTTTGGCCCCAAGCCAAAATGTTTCTTATTGACATAGAGAAAGGCCGAGCATCCCGGCCCACCGTTCAAATATTTATAGCTGCACCACAATGCAAAGTCGACACCCCAAACATCCAACTCATGGGGAACCGTACCCACAGAATGGGAACAATCGAAACCAATAAAGATGCCGCGTTTATGAGCCTCACGGGTCAGATAGGCCATATCCAGAAGCTGACCGCTTCTGTACAGGACGGATGGTAAGAAAACAAGAGCCACCTCATCGGTCATGTGTGTGACCAGATATTCTTCATCCAACATCCTTTTATCACTGCTTTTCGCAAGGATCAAATCCTCTTTGGGATTGAACCCCCTGAGGCTTAATTG
>CAZYTI010000970.1:0-2469 GCA_964650065.1 uncultured bacterium | reverse complement strand
TCGTCTCCCTGCATATTGATGTCCCGCTTCAGATAGAGATAATAACAATCCGGCGGGTGCACGATATCCACAATGCGATCTTCTTCTAAAGAATAAGCCCGGATATTTCTTTCGATTTTTAGGGGAATCACATTGGTGATAACCTGCAGGTCCAGGTAGACGAGTTGATCGAAGATTCCGATAACGGTTACACAGCCCAGTTTTTTATCGACATGGAAATATCTTTCCTGTTGTTTGGTGGCGTTCTCGAACAGGTTTAAGATGAATCCGGAATCGTTGACTTTAACCGTATTCAGGGAAAATCCTCTTCGAAAAAGCCATCCTGGAACGATTTCATTTGGTTGTCTGCCGGGATCGATGGGTGTTCCATGATCGAGTACGGCGTATGATTTGCCCTCTGAGGTCAAGACGTATAACTTTTCATCGATGAATTGCAGCCTGTCGATAAATTTGAATTCCTCGCTGATAGGAAAATCCATTTGTCTTGTGCCGTCAGTATGATATTGAGAAATACGGTTGTGAGACAGGATATAAAAAAAGCCATCTGCGTATGTGAAATCTTGAGGTGTAAATGGAATGGAAAATGAGTGTTCGAGTTGTCCGGTTGCAGTACTAAAGATTTTTACTTTTCTTTCAACATTACAGAGGAATGCTATTTTATCCGGGGCGATGGATGTGAATGAAAGGATCCCATAATTTCCGCTGAAGGTTTTGGTGACAGTGATTCCGTCAAGAGGTTGATAACTTAGAGTGAACACTTTTGTGACCTTGTGTGCGGCAAATAAAGGAAGAATATTGAAGAATAAAAGCAGGAATGATGTTGTGGTTATCTTTTTGTACATTTAAGGCAATCAGAATTTTTTCGTTTTTGCTTTCGAGCTGGTCTCTTAGCTTTTTCAATGTCAAGAAATTCAGTTACGTCCTCACCATCATCAAATTTTTTATCGAACTCTTCAGCTTTTGAGTATTTCTTTTTCACTTTCCCTGATCCCTCTTATGGAAATTACTATTATTTAAATATTTTTTAAGTCAGAATCAAGTAAAATATGAAGTAAATAAGGTGGAAATTTTAGACTGAACTTTGAATTGCCACGAGCTTCAGCTCCTGGATTTGAGTCAAATAGTAAAATATTTGGGATTTTAACCCCGAGTCATACTTAAAATGACTGGGGATTAAAATCCCCAAAGGAATTAATACAACAGAGATCCACGAGATAAATCTCGTGGCTATTCATACTTAATTTGTTGATAGACCTTTTTATATCGCGTCCTGGTTAGTTCACTCAAGAAATATCATCTTCTTCGTCTTATAAAATCTGCCGGCTGTCATTCTGAAGATGTAGGTACCCGATCCAACACGATTTCCCCTTTCATTGGTGCCGTCCCATGAAACGGTGTGGGATCCCGATCCATAGGCCTTTCCTTTTTTTAGGGTCCGGATCAGTTTCCCCTGTACATCATAAATCTTCATGGATACCTTGGCAAGATGAGTCAGATAAAAGGGGATGGTGGTCTCGGGATTGAAAGGATTGGGATAGTTCTGGTGCACTTTGAAATCCTCGGGTTGCGTTTTGGTACCGCCGTAAAATTGTTCGGCGAGATGTCGCCTCACATAATCGGGGCGTTTGTTGAAATAGTCTCTCACGAGATCGAGATTATAGGTCCAGTCGTTGTTCATCTCAGTCACAAAAGGCCATCGGTGTCGGTGTTCCTCCATGTAGGGATCGAGTTCGGCCACCATCTCATCCAGGATTGTATGCAATGTGTCGGGTAAAAGGTTTGAATTTAGATGATCTTCAAACCATTGGATAAATTGATTTTTGAACTCATCGTTTTGTAATAATTTGGGTAACAGGGGATGGGGTCCGAATTGTTCAAAGCCGAGGATAATCATTCCATCCACGGCAGCTTTTACCGAATTCAAATACGGCCCCAACGAGGCAAATTCGGGCCCCAGGGCTGTGGCAATACCAAAACTGGTCTCCATATCGTACTGTATCCATTTCCACCTTCCATCCGGCGTCCTGGGCCTCCAGCTGGCGTCGTTGTTGTTGGGCCAATCCCACTTGCCCGAGTAGATGCAATGTCCCAGATACAAGATAAAGTTGTCTACGTCCATCTGCGTTTTAATATATTCGTAATTTTCTGAAAGACTCATGTCATGGGTATTGATAAATTGAACCATGGCATTCCAATGGGCGTCATCCCCCTCATCTATGTAAGCATAGGGACTGTCTGCTGATCCTTGATGATGTAGAATATCAAAACCTGGTTCATCTCTGTCGATACCATAATGGAATTGATAATACCATGAATTTTTATTGGCCTCACGAATTTCATGCAATCCCCAGTATTCGCCGTTGAGATAGAGATGAATGTAGGTACCGACCGAGGCCGGCTGGTTAACACCGAGAAATAGGCTCCGGTTGAATTCATCCCGGATATAGGTCGCCTGTTTGCGTTGACCGG
>CAZYTI010000969.1:0-2473 GCA_964650065.1 uncultured bacterium | reverse complement strand
AATAGTTGACTGGCATGATAGAAACACCTGTGTCTTGTTTGGAGATGGTGCGGGAGCAGCAGTCCTGAGAAACTTAAAAAACGGGAGTGGTATCCTTTCTATTTACCTGGGGGCAGACGGTACTGGCGCTGATTTTCTGAAGCAACCAGCCGGTGGTTCTGGATTGCCGGCAAGCCATGAAACAGTCAACCGGGCGGTATTAAAAAGTTCATTTCAATACTTCTAAATTTTTTCGAGAGGCGACATTGGATAAAATCCGAGAAAATCTACCGACTAAAAGTATCTATCTATCAGGAAGTGGATATCCTGTCGGATTCCCTGAAACTATACTTAACAGAGAGAAAGAGGTCGCTTTTCTTTGCTGCCTTCTGTTTTCTATGAATGTTACTGATGGAGTTTTCAGTGGCCTATTTTATTGTGCAGGGATGGGGCTACCATACGTCCTGGATACAGGTCTGTTCTATCCAGTTCTTCTTGAAATCGATCCTATACCTTGCCCCCTCCCCAGGTGGGAGTGTTTTCAACGAATTAGGCTACATGGGATTCTTTTCCATCTTTTTGACGAAGCATTTGGTAGGAGGCTCGGTTTTGCTGTGGCACTTTTTCAACGCTTATTTTCCAGTGATTGTTGGGGGAGTCCTATTGACAAAGGATCTAAGGGCTAAAAAAGAATCTTGTACCAAAATAGATTGATTAAATAAGAGAGAGGTATCTTAAAACAATCTAGATGAGGAGAATATACCATGAATACCATCATCAAATCCGTGTGGGAGGCGGAGTACATCGGACCCGAGAGGATGCGTAAGGCTCAATAATTTAAATTAACCGAGAGCTGAATAATGAGACAAATGAAACCCTGTTATCAATCTGTTAAGAGATAGTGGTGAAATAATGAAAGAAGGATCATGAATCAAATGAATAACAGGTTAAAAGAACAAGTTGGTCATAAGAAATTGGGAATCGCACTGGGCAGCGGAAGCGCGAAAGGAATCGCGCATATTGGCGTTCTGGAAGTGCTTGAAGAAAAAAACATTGCCATAAATGAAATTTCCGGAAGCAGTATAGGTGCGATGATTGGGGCTGCATATGCTGCAGGTTTGACAATTGAAGAAATGAAAGAAATAGCCTTCAACATTGATCAAAAAAAATTATGGACATTTTTTGATTTCACGAACCCTATGACTGGCGGATTGATCAAGGGAAATGTAGTTGAAGAATTTCTGAACACGGTCTTACCGGTGAAACGATTTGAGGAATTGAGAATCCCTTTCAGTTGTGTTGCAACAGATGTAAAAACAGGGGAACCTGTAATTTATAATTCTGGGGATTTGGTGCCGGCAATAAGAGCCAGCATCTCGCTACCGGGATTCTTTATGCCCTATAAGTATCAGAAAAGATTATTGATAGATGGCGGTATTGTTAACCCTGTTCCGGTTGATTTATTGACACATTCCGATTATAATGTGGCTGTTGTATTAAATGAATATCAAACACTCAGAAAATGGTTGAAGAAATAATGTAGAATTATTTGAGTGAACAGTTTCATCCCATTATCAAACACTTTCCGGATAACCGAAAGATAATAAAATTAACCTTTATAAAAAATATATCGACAAGCATAGACAGCATGACAAGGAAAGTGGTAGATTTCGACTTAAACAACTATACCTTCAATCTGGTGATCAAGCCTGAGGTAAAAGATGTTTCTACCCTGGCGTTTCAAGAAAGTCATAAAAGCTATTTAGCCGGAGTTCACGCCGCAGAAAGGGCTTTGCAAATTTTGTCATCTGAACATGAAAATAAATAAAGAGTGCAAAATGATCTACTGGTTATTGCGAAATATTATAAGGGCTTTTCTGTCAATTTATAACCGGCTCTCCATTGAGGGAAGTAAAAACCTTGACAGGAAGAAGCAATATATCTTTGTAGCTAATCATTTTAGTACTTTGGACATACTTATCATGATTGCGGCAATAAAAAAACCATTGATTATACCGTATAAAACGGATTTCTTTAACAGATTCACCGAAAGGTGCCTTGTAAATCTTATTCACGCTGTTCCGGTCAAGAATGATACGATGTGCAAAGAATCACTCAAAGCAATTATAAAAGATATAAAGGGAGGGAAGAGTCTTATTATCGCCCCGGAAGGAGGAGTCAGTAAGGATGGGGAATTACAAAGATTCAGGGATGGCGCAAGTTTTATTACATTCAAGACGTTAGTGCCGGTCGTTCCGATTGCTATTATTGGTGCTGATAAGGCGTTGCCCCTTAAGACGATTTTTCCCCGCCCGTATAAAGTTAAAGTAAAAATTGGAAAACCAATTATTGCAGATTTTTCTAACGTTAATAAAGAGAAAATTAAAAAATATACGGAAATGATAAGAAATGAGATATTAATACTATTAAATTAGGGATATTGGAATAAAAAACATTTTTAATTTGAGTATCCAGAAATGCATTGTATGATAAT
>CAZYTI010000968.1:0-2476 GCA_964650065.1 uncultured bacterium | reverse complement strand
ATGTGGCTTGAAAGCAAAAAGGCCTCGCTCGAATTGAAGAGAGCGGGGCCTTTTTGGTAATTTAAGAAGTATTTGTACACAACTCCTTCCGAAGGTTGTCTTATCCTGAAGGATGAGATTTTAAAATTTATCAGAATTTAGCAAAAGCCCTTCGGAAGGTTGAAATTGAGGAAATGGTTCGGTGTTGGATTTGTGCCGGTCTTTGTTAACCTTCCGAAGGTTGTCCTGCTCGTTATGAAGAAACATTCAGGTGTCTGGAATAGGGGTCAGAAACCTTCGGAAGGACATGTGGCTTGAAAGCAAAAAGGCCTCGCTCGAATTGAAGAGAGCGGGGCCTTTTTTTAGAATTTTAGAAGTAATGGTGTAGGTTATTTTATGTGGAAAGAAATCTTTGTTGCACCTAGCTCCCTTAACTTTTTTTGTACATCCGATACCAATCCTACTGTCACATTTCCATTTGGCGTGATCGAGATGACCATTTTGCTCATGTTTTCTACTTCCGCGAAGGCTTCTTCCATGTTATCGAATGTATAGGGTTCTTTTCTACCGATGAGGATTTTATCTTTACCTTCTATAAAAATGGAAATTATTCTTGTTTCTTCATCGAGACGAAAGTCTACAGGAACCGCAATCCACACGGCGATGGGTTGTTTGTCTCTCTGCTTAGCCGGTTTCCATTTGACGGCTCGGATCGCGGCCATAGCGGCCTCGTCACATCCGTTGGGGCCAAGGGATCTCATGACCATTGTCTTGAGTACGTTACTCTCAGTACCGATTTTTGCCCAAATCATCACCCGGCCTTCGACACCCGCCAATCTTGCGATTTCAGGGTATTTCAGATTATTCTGTATGGCCATATATCCACCGATGGGTTCGGGTGGTTCGTCGAATGGAATAAATACAGGGACATCTTCTTGACCTGTTTGTGGTGGAGTCAGTGGTACTCCCTTTTTCACCTTTGCAGTTGCCATATATACAACTGCACGGTCGAGTTTAAAATCGATTCGGCTGGAATCCTTTATCTTGACCAATACATCAGCAATGATTTTATTTTCAAATCCAATCATCGTTGCTTCAAGGATATATTTCCCCGGTGGTATTTTGACGATGAAGAATTCCCCATTTACGTCCGAAGCCGCACCGAATCTCGTTCCCTTTACGACAATGTTGGCTCCTGGTAGAGGCTCACCGCTTTTCATATCGGTTACGGTTCCCCAGATCTTTCCGATATCCTGTGAAATGGGATTCACAGGTAGATTTGTCGGTGATAAATTTGTTTCATCGAGTGGGTTCTCCCTGGGATTGCCCCTGGTCCAGGATAGTCCCATTGTGAGCAGGATCAATCCAATGAAAACGATACCTGCCTTTCTCTTGGTTAAATTGATCATGGCGTCCTCCATTTGATATTTTACCCGGTTTAAGAGTTGATTTTTCTGCCTGATCAGGGCAGACGCTGAGGAGCAGCCCAACTGGTTCTGGGTGATCTCCTCGGCGATTTCAACCAGATATCTGGAATATTCCACGGATGTTTGCCTGTCTTTTCCTACGGTGGTATCATCACAGGCCATTTCCCGGTATTCATTCATTTTCTTGCTGAGCAGCCAGACCAGAGGATGGAAAAAGTAAACGGCCCGAACCAGGGATTGAAGGAGTTGAACGAGTCCGTCCCGCCTTTCGATGTGGGCCAGCTCGTGGCGGAGGATCATTACTCTGCACTCCTCGGACCATTGTTCCCAGAGGGAGGGGACGAATATTTCTTTAGGGTTGAGACCGATGGTCAGAGGCATGCTGATTTGATCGCTCTTTCTCACCTGAATGGTTCTTTCATTATCCATCGGGAGTGATTCGGCATGCTTTAATTTATTTTTCAATATGACTGTCGAAATCAATGGTATAAGTATACAGATCACAGTACCCAAAAGCCATAGTCCGCAGACATAACTCAAAGGATCCAAAGAGGGTGGAACATCAATTGGAAGGGACGATACACCTACAACAGGCTGTAAGCTCATGTTTGTGATAACAGATGTGACCTGGGTCGCCGATTCTGACCAGAATGGGGCAGGTATGAAGGGGGGGAGGAGTAGTTTGATCATTCCTATCAATGTGACCGTGTATTTGAACCGAGCCGTACCATTCTTGAAGAGATACAAGGCCAGGAATACGAATCCCAGAAAGATCGTATTCTGGACCACGGCAGGACCGAAAAAACGGATCCATGCCTGACTCCAATGATTTAAGAAATCAATCATGACTTTTTATTCCTCAATTTGGTTTCTTTCTTTTTTAAGAGGCTTTTGATGTTTTCGATCTCTTCGAGACTGAGGTTTCCAGAATTGATGAGATAATTGGCCAGTGCAGGGATGGAACCATCGAAGATTCTTGAAACCAGTGCCGACATCTCGAATCGAACCATCTGTTCCCTTGACCGTGTCGGGGAATAAAAGTTCACGAGTCCGATTTTTTTCCTTTCAAG
>CAZYTI010000967.1:0-2477 GCA_964650065.1 uncultured bacterium | reverse complement strand
TGAATTTCGGTCACGCGCAGCGCAGGCGCTTGCGCCGCGTGTTGTTATTTGTTTGTTTTTTGGGATTTGTTATTTGAAATTTCAATAAGACAATGAACTTACAACAAAGTAAATCCCCTCTGGGGATAACCAAAGCCGGGTCCTCTGGGCCAGGATTCTTTACTCTTTTTGCTGTTTTGTTTCAAGAAACTTCGCAAGGTACCGATCTATTATATAAATGTATCTAAACTCCAAGGGGCATATGAGCACTTTAAATTTATACTGGAGAAAATCCAAGGTTTCCACGATCTTGATTTTGCAGTTCATACTTTTCCTTTCCAATCCGGTCAGCGCAAACATCTTTAAACCATTTTATTCAAAGCTTGAAAGAGACTATCTAGCGGAGGCGGTTTCGTCTGATTTGAAATATTTTCTTATATCCGCCTCCCATCTGTCAATAGAATTGAACGTGCAGTTTTCAGGCCTTACGTCTGAATTTTCGGGGTGAATGTTTCCCCTATTTAATAAGGTATCAATTCCACTATCTTAAATAACCTCTTGACTTTGCCTCTGAAAACCAATACCTATCTCTACATTATTCTTTCACTCAGAGATCCGCCGCAGTCGGATCCTTCAAACATTTTTACCATTTAGCGTCAACTAGTGGTTTCGGAGATTTGACTTAATAGTCGAATCATTAGTTGTCAATTTGTTAAAAATTGGGTCGCGATTCATTTATTAATAGATCCTGGTTTATGCTGTTTCTGCAAAGAGGCATTCCCTGTTAACATGTCTCAAAAATCACCATATATCCTAGCAGTCGACGATCTTATTAGAAGTATGGGACGGGGCAGGGATGAAGTTTTATCTGCTTTTGGTAAAGATGAGCTCACTAAACTGCCTGCGGGGAAATGGGGCTTAACTTCTGAGGTTGTTAAGAAATATCTATCTGGAAAAGGCGTTCAGTACGAATTTAAAGTGATTGCATACCTCAATCTCAAGGGAGGAACCGGGAAAACCACCAGCACTATTTCTGCGGCTACCAGAGCTGTGCAGTATGGATATAAAACCTGTATTTTGGATATGGACGCTCAAGCCAATTCCACCTTGGCCTTCGATGAGGTTCCGGACGAAGACGCCCCCATCTTCTGTGATATCTGGCAAAATCCAAAGGACATGGTTATGGGATCGATCCGACCCATCGGAGATCATTTATACATCCTGCCTTCTTCACTCGATAACAGTCTTTTGGATGTGAATCTCATCAACCCCGGCTCCCAGAAAAGGGCTGTTCATGGGGTATGTGAAGTGATGAAAGACAATGGCTTTGATCTCGTGATGATCGATTGCCCCCCATCCTTGGGGACTGCAGTTATTTCAGCCATTTGTGCTGCTGATATCATTGTAATTCCGGTCTGTTGCGATGACTTTTCCTTAAAAGGGCTCGATCTAACACTGACAGAAATCGAATCCATTTGCGATACATTTAATCTTAAAGAACCGGATACTCATATACTCCTAACCCAATTCGACAAGCGATTAAATATATCCACAAACGCCGTAGAGAAGATTTCTTCCCGATATCCGAAATACCATGTCCCCTTCCCGATTCGTATCAGCAGCCTGTATTCAAAAATGCTTGGGGAAAAGAAGACCGTTTTTGCCCTCACGGGTAAATACCGTGCGAAAACCGACTATGACCGATTTGTGAGATTTCTTTTAAAATTGGGGGATGCATTTGAAAATGGGGGGGGACAATGACCGATAAAGAGAAAAATGCTTCATCTAAAATCAAGATTAAGAGAACCAGAAAGCGGTTGTATGAACCATCATCCCAGGATCTTACTGCCACAGACGATACACCTGATCCGAAACTTCGGGATACCCAACAGGCGATAACGGGATCTGAACTTGCAGAAGCAAATCGTATCATCAAGAGATATGTTGCCTATTCTGCTGGTACCGCACTCGTTCCGGTTCCTTTCATAGACATGCTTGTGGTGACCGCCATTGAGCTCAGAATGCTGAAGCGACTGAGCGATCATTACGACGTGCCCTTTTCCGAGCAAAAGGGAAAAGCTTTGATCGGTTCCCTACTCGGCGGGTTACATGCAGGGTTTTTCTCCGGAAGCTTATTGAAAATGGTGCCGGTGATCGGCGTTGGCGGGACGGTGCTGCCAATGGCCGTGCTTGCCGGAGCGCTAACCTTTGCCGTGGGAAAAGTATTTGTTCAGCACTTTGAGACAGGTGGAACGTTATTA
The DNA here is from genome assembly GCA_964650065.1 of uncultured bacterium. Lineage (GTDB taxonomy): Bacteria > Zhuqueibacterota > QNDG01 > QNDG01 > DSAB01 > CAZYTI01. The sequence goes on along the minus strand of CAZYTI010000967.1, from coordinate 237 downwards.
GATTTTGATCCGTCAAAGGTTCAAACCTTCTTTGAAGAAAAGTTTAAAGACGGACAAAAAACGAATTAAGATCGTCGATCGAACGGATAATCATCCCCGTCATTCCAGATGGAATGTTCAATCAGATTAATGTATTGATCGGGAAGTCTAACCAGGTAAACGCTGAACCCCTGAACGATTACAAGGGAGCATTACCGATTTTTTAATGCATGCTGTTGACAGTTCAAGGCTTGCAGG
>CAZYTI010000966.1:0-2477 GCA_964650065.1 uncultured bacterium | reverse complement strand
TCAGTCACTACTTCAAACCCCCCCTCCCGCAATAAGGCCTCATCCAAATCCAAATCGCCCTCCCGGGACTGAAGGTAGAGAATGGATCCATCATACACACCTTGCACACAAACCGGCGGCAGCCCCTCAAAGGCCTCTTCCATCATCAAATAGATTTTCCGTCCGATCTGGTCCGACATCACACTGAATGACAGGCTCAGCACGCCGCCGGGTTTCAATCGCTCCCGCGCTTCCTTCAATGCCTCCACCGTGTAAACGAAGGAATCCAAGCGGATACTCGATGCATGGCTCAAGAGTGTGTGGGAATCCAACAAACCATATACAACCATATCATATTTCGTTTCCGTAGAACGCATGAAGGTCCGTGCATCGTTCACAACGGCCGTTACCCGGTGATCGTTGTAAGGCCTCTCGGGATGGTATAACTGACCCAGCATGAGAATGCCTGGATCGATCTCGATGGCATCTATGTGCTCGACACCACTGCGGAGTGCAGCTGCCACATCGTTGCCTGCTCCCGAGCCGACAATGGCGACATTTTGAATCGATTTTCCGTAAATGCGGTACGGTAGCTCATAGTAGATGGCTGTTCGGCGAAGTTCCTCATCCGTATTTCGATTCTCATTGTCCATCGCCAGATCGTGCACCCGCTGAAAATAATGGCCGGCCGCCCGGATGGAAGTGAGCCCCCGCTGACCGGGTCCCCTTTCCAAAAGTTGGTACGGTGTATGGATCTGTTCATACCCCAATGTGAACGGCCATGTCAAAACAACCACAGCAAAGAGGGAAAACAGGATGCCGGTGAGTAAGGCCCGGTTCTGATAAACTTGGAAAATCAAGAGAAAGGCAAAACCGATGCTGAACCAGATGACCGGTGGCGTCCACATGAAGCTGATCCCTGTCACCAACACGACACCTAAAATACTGCCCAACAGATTAAAACCATACGCCCTCAGGTTCTTCCTCCGGGTCATCAGCCGTCCACACAATTGACCGATTGGGATGAAAGCCAAAACGCTCAGGAGAAAGACGACCGTGAGAAAGGCATAAATGGCGATAAGATACGGTGACGACGTACCGATTTCGACACCCATGTTGAGCTGTTCACTGAATGGCGTGCGCCACAGACTCTCCGCTCCCAAATCACCGATCCCAAACCGCAAAAAAGACAGCAGCACCATCTGCACGGCCAGTATGGGAATGGTGAGAAACAGAGGGATGGCCTTTCGTCTGGACAGGGCATACCCGATACCCAGCCCTGCAAAACAGGCCAGCAGCGAATAATTCTTGTAAAATGCAAATATGGGAAAAATCGTACCCTGCCACCGAATCACGGCCAGCTCTAAAAAGAGACTCGCCGCAGCTGAGATAAGAATAGCAATATCGACATATTTCAATGGCATGTCTTCGATATAAAGGGCCTGCTGCTCGCTGAGTCTTTCGATGGGTGTTTTTCCATATCGGAAAAACCGTATTAAAAACACATAGAAAATCAGAGCAATGATAAGCGCGAAGATACTCTTCACATAAAAACTCGAAGCAGGGGAAACCACACTATCGACGACCCATCGACTGCATGTCGTGATGATAAAGGGCAGTAACAGGGAGAAAAGTACAGATAATTTTATCAAGCGAAGGTACGATTTAATCATGCGTAAAACTCCTTAAAATAATCGCCTTCTTCTCCACAGAGAAAAGGCGACCCTCAGCGATCCGGCCTAAAAATTCCGATTCAAATTAATTGTTTATCTCCTAAAAATCAAGTGGAAACTTATAAATATACTATCCTTCAATGAACCATTTATTTCAGATTTATAAATTTTTCAGGTTGGTCAATCAATTAATTTCTTCCTCAATCGGCGAATTGCCAGCGTACCGATTCCCCCCGATAACAGAATAATATAGCCCAAATCAAGAAGAACCATGGCACTGAAATCCGTCAAGCAGCATGCCCTCACCAGTCTGACCGTATGGGTCAGGGGAAGGATCTCGGAAATGATTTTCATAAATTGGGGCAGATTGTCCAGAGAAAACACCACTCCGGAGAAAAAGAACATGGGGGAGATAAATCCCGTGAAAAAGAAATTGAACTGGTGTATATTTTTAACCAGGGATGTCACCAGTAAGGCAATGGCCGCGAACATCACACCTGTCAGAAAACCGATGAAGGGAACGACCAAAAATAATTTTGGAGAAAGAATGCCGAAAATCGAGATGACCGTGAGTACGGCCGTTGAAAAGAAAAGTCCTTTAGTTCCGGCCCATAGCATTTCCCCCATGAGCAGATCGTTCGCCTGCGCCTGGCGGCTGGTGTCGCTGGTCTCGAAGCTGGCCAGATAGGTGCTGCGATCGCCCGCGCCGGCCACGACGCCTTTGGTGTCACGGCCCAGAATGTTCACGGAGATGCGGCTGCCGGCGTCGGCCGCCAGCTTCACTTCGGCGTATTCACCCACCGTCTTTTCGATGTGCCCCACCAC
>CAZYTI010000965.1:0-2477 GCA_964650065.1 uncultured bacterium | reverse complement strand
AAAGATATTTAGCAAAAAGGAAGGCGGGGAGGCAAGCCTAATATTATACAACTGAGTGGCTTGAGCCGCCCAATGACGGAATATTTCTGATCTATTGAGTCTCATGGTTCACAAATCATACAGCCCTGGGGAGTAGATATTACATATAATGAATTCAACCAAGCATAATTATCATTTAATAAAGGAGATCTCGGATGTCTACTAGAAAAGTTATTAGTGTGATTCTCACTTTGTCTGTGTTTTTGGGTCTGAGCTATGTTACGTCAGCGAAATCCGTAATGGCCGGTCAGCAGGCTAAGGAAGGAGAAGATTTAAGGGAATGGAATAATCGGATTCGCAGGGAGAAGTTTGAGCTCGTCCTGCCTGAAGCCATGCGAAAGCACAATGTCGATATGTGGATCCATGTGATGAGAGAACCGATACCCGAGGTATTTGGTGGAGAGGATGATCTCTTTGGTGCAGAAGATCTGGGCAGTGCCTCCGGTGTTTTCGTCTTCACAGACCGGGGGGGTGACCGGATCGAACGCGCGGTAATCGGACGCCGCTGGGGCGCTACACAGCGGCAAAGGAGAAACGATAAGAGTAAATTGATTGAAGAATATGGCATCTACGACATCATCCACGAATCCGTCTTTGTGGGGGAACCGCTGGCAAGCCCGATGACGGAATATGATTTTAGGTTTAAGGGTCTCAGAGAATTTGTGGAAGCCCGGGATCCGAAGTGTATTGCTGTCAACTACAGGGAAACTCTGGGACCGTGGGAGACGACCAGAAGAGTCAATGACGGCATTTCATTTACAGACTACCGCCTGTTGGTCAAGGAACTTGGTGACACCTATGCCGACAGGCTGGTCTCGTCTGAATATGTGATCATGGATTACAGCATCACTCCGGTGCCGAGTGAAATCGAACTCCTAAGGAAAATGCGTCAGAATGAACTTAAGCTTGTTAAGAAAGCGTTTGCCGGCATCGTTCCGGGTGTGACCAAGACTCGTGAGTTGGGTGACACCGGAGATTATGAGGTGGATGTGGTTGCCTTTCGCCGGATGCGCACAGGTCAGTCACAAAGGGGGAGGAGTGCAGGTTGGGAAAATAGTGTGGTACAGGGAGGTGACATCATTGCAGCACCCAGCCAGGGAATTTTCGCCTATGTGCTCCGGGAAGGAGAGACTGAAGCGCCTCCGGAAATCAAAAAACTCTGGGGGGAATATCTGAAAATCGACAAGATTTTTGCAGAGACCATCAAGGCGGGATTGACCCCTCGTGAAATCATTCAAAGCTACAAGCGGAAATTTGCTGAGGCCGGGGTTATTGTTGTTGAACCCCAATTGCACATGGTTCAGCCCAAGAACAATTTTCCCGTTTATTCCGCAGGTTTCGATCCTGAAAAGACATTGCTTTCCATCGACTGTCATGGCAAGGGAAAGGGAGCGCGCAAGTATAAGCACGATATTTATCTCGGTCCCAGGATCGGTTCTTACGGTCCTGAGTGGACGTGGGATATACCCCTGGCACCCAATCATCACTTTGTTTTGGAATATTTTTTCTATATGCCGTCCACTACATCCAACAAAGATGAAGACCAGTATCTTTTCTTTTGGAATCATGAACAGACGATTGCCACCGAAAAGGGCGTCGAGTATTTATCACCACCACAAAAGGAGCTTTATTTCATTAAATAATCACTTATTGGTAGTACAGTCACGGAAGATAATCCGAAGCAGGCTTTTCTGAGAATTTTTTTAGTGAAAACCTCTTAAGGTGAAGTGACGAGAGGAATCGCTATTTAAGAAAAGGAGACTCTATTATGTCGACACGAAGAGTTCTTTGTGTACTTCTTATATTAATTGTGTATTTCGGCCTCATCATGACTTTATCAGCCAAGCCAACATTGGTCATTCCCAATGAGCAGGAGTTAAAAAATCTCAGCATTGAGGAACTAACAAATCAGATTCGCCGGGACAAGTTTGATCAAATTCTTCCCCAAGTCATGCGGGAGCACAATATCGACATGTGGATTCATGTATTGAGAGACGGTACGATCGATCCCATGTGTGATGAATTGGGCTGTAATAACGGTGTCTTCGTTTTCACGGACCGCGGCGGAAACCGGATCGAACGGGCGGTCATCGGCCATCGATGGGAAAATCCCGCTCGAAGAGATTTGTACGGAAGAATCCCCTATGTGGATGTGGTTCGCGAATGCGGCGCTTACGACATCGTTGCCGATGAGGTTTCACGCAGGGAGATGCCGGGAGACGCAAAGACAGAATTGGATTATCGGTTTCAGGGCGTGGGAGAATTTGTCGCTGAACGGGATCCCAAACGCATTGCGGTCAATTACCTGGAAGAGATGGGACTTCCTGTGGAGTATGAGGTTCCCAGGGAACGGCCAGACGGCATATCGTATACAGACTACAACCTGCTTGTCAAAGCCCTTGGGGAGAAATATGCAGAGCGGATCGTTTCGTCGGAAT
>CAZYTI010000964.1:0-2478 GCA_964650065.1 uncultured bacterium | reverse complement strand
TCTCGGCAACCGGATCATCATCCGAGTATGAGGTTCAAGAATTTTCAAATTATAACCTGTTGGTCATAAAGACAGGGAGAAAGACCCACATCGATTACCGTGCAACCCCAATTAAGGATGATAGAAATCACATTTCCGGTCTCGTATTGGTACTACGGGATGTCACGCAACAAAAACAAATCGAAAAAGAAAAAAACGAAATACACAAGCAGCTCCTACACGCACAAAAAATGGATGCCATCGGAAAATTGGCGGGCGGTGTGGCGCACGATTTCAACAATCTCCTGACCATAATCAAGGGATATGCCGAGCTGGTCATCGCCGAATTGGATGAAACAAATCCAATTACGGATGATGTGCAACTTATCTTTAATACTGCGACACAAGCTTCAAAACTGACACGTCAACTACTTGCATTCAGCCGGAAACAGCCGTTGATACTCAAAACGATTAATATCAATGAATCCGTGTTTAGTCTGCTCAAAATGCTCAAACGACTCATCGGAGAAAATATTACGATCGATACAAAGCTATCCGAGGATGTTTCAATGATATCGGCCGATATAGACCAAGTCATCATGAATTTGGTGATCAATGCCCGGGATGCCATGCCTGATGGGGGCATTATCGAGGTGGAGACAAAGAATATAGACCTCCCTGAAGATGATCTCGACTCCCGCCCCGATGTATGTCCGGGAGAATATATTTGTCTCGATATCAGGGATACAGGCATGGGTATGGATGAATTGACAGTTCAGCGCATATTCGAGCCCTTTTTCACCAATAAGGAAAATGGAACCGGATTGGGTCTCTCCGTTGTTTATGGGATCGTTCAGCAACATGGGGGTTTTATAGAAGTTTCCAGCGTGCCCGGCAAGGGTTCGGCATTCAAAGTTTATCTACCGGCGATTTCGGCGGTACAGGGAGAAATCAAAGAAACCGTCAGTTTTTCAATCAATCCGCAGGGTAAGGGTGAGCGCATTTTAATTGTAGAAGATGAAGATTATGTGCGCAATTTGGTGAAGAATATTTTAGTGAAAAACGGTTACCATGTTTTTTGGGCCTCCAATGTGAAAGAAGCCATACAGACATTTGAAAGAGAAGAGGGTGACTTCAACCTTATTTTCAGTGATGTGGTTTTGCCCGATGGGAACGGTATCCAGTTGGTTGATCAACTGCACGCCCGCAAACCTTTACTCCATGTGCTGTTGAGCAGTGGATATCTGGATAGTGATTCACGATGGGATATCATCAGTGATAGGGGATTTCAATTCCTTCCGAAACCGTTTGCGGTTACCGATGTACTTAAATCTGTGAAGAAAGCACTGACTACCAGACCTACAGTAATGAAATCCTCTACTCACAAAAGTGAATTCAAAGAAGAGTGTGTTGACTTTTGAAAGGATTTAGGATGCAAAATGATGTCGTCTCGTAATTAATGGAAAGTAACTATTCAGTTGTTAGGTGTTAGGAGTTAGAGGTTAGACATGACTAATTTTAGAAATTTGGCAAAAAGGGATGGAATTAGTGCTCAAAGTTTAAATAAAGGATCTCAAGCATGCCAGATACACAAATCATGATCGTAGAGGATGAAAAGATAGTCGCATGGGATATTAAGAGGGTATTGGTCGAATCGGGCTATGATGTATCTGCAACTGTGGGCACGGGAGAGGAGGCGATTCAACATGCAGAGAAAGTACATCCGGATTTGATACTCATGGATATACATTTAAGAGGAGAAATGGACGGTTTTGAGGCAGCTGATCACATACAAACGCGGTTCGATATTCCTGTGGTTTATTTAACGGGCAATATGGATGAGGAACGCTTAAATCGTGCGAAGGGGATGCACTCATTTGCATGCGTTCCCAAGCCCTTTAATAAATATGAATTGCAGACAAACATTGAGAAGGTTCTATGCAGTTAAAAAGCAGTATGAAATTGGAAAATCGGGAACAAGAGGCTTTAGCCATACTCAATAGTATGGCTAAAGCCATAATCGCAACGGATGAAAAGGGATGTGTCACATTTGTAAATCCGGTTGCCGAAGGCTTAATCGGCAGGAAACAGAAGGAGGTTTTTGGTAAACCGATTACCAAGAATTTCAACATACAATATGAAGTCGGTGAAGACGTTGAGACCAATCCGGTGATGCATGTGCTTCGCGAAGGACTGCCTATTGGCCTCACCAATCATGTGTTTCTTACGTCTCAGGATCGTAAGAAGATTCCCATTGAATATAAGATTACACCGATAAAGGAGAAAAAGGGAAATGTTACCGGGGCTGTCATTTTGTTTAATGAGGTTACTGAGAGACGAGAAGATGCAGAAGAAATAAGCTATTCAGAGAACCGGTTCAGATTGCTGTTTGAATATGCTCCGGACGGTTTTTATATAAATGATTTGAGTGGGAATTTTGTTGATGGGAACATAGAGGCCGAGAGACTGACGGGTTATAAAAGGTCCGAGTTAATTGGT
>CAZYTI010000963.1:0-2478 GCA_964650065.1 uncultured bacterium | reverse complement strand
AATTTGTTAATCTTTCCACCAGGTCGGCCATTTCAATGGCACTAAGCGCTGCTTGCCATCCTTTGTTGCCGTGCTTTGTGCCTGCTCGTTCAACTGCCTCTTCAATGGTCTCACATGTCAATACACCGTATATCACCGGTGTCCCCGTTTGCAATCCCACCTGAGCGATACCTTTTGTCACTTCAGCTGCGATATACTCAAAATGTACGGTCCCCCCCCGGATAACCGCTGCGAGACAAATGACAACATCATAATCACCTTTCTGCGCCATTTTAAGGGCCACCACAGGGATCTCGAATGATCCGGGTACCCAAACGATATCGATATTGTCCTCTTTACCTCCATGACGATGGATACAGTCCAGAGCTCCCTCTAAGAGTCGTTTCGTGATAAAATCATTAAAACGGCTGACAATAATACAAAAGCGTTTTCCGTCGGCTTTCAATTGACCCTGAATCGTATTGGCCATTTTTTCTCCTCTTCGATTTTGCCCTATTGTAAAAAATAACCACAGAGCACACAGAGTATCTTAGTTTTTCTCTGTGGCTTCCCTGTGGTTTCATGTCTTTCTCTCTTTTTGTTGTTTACCGGGTAAAACCCAATTATGGGAAATGAGGTGTCCCAATTTATCCCTTTTCGTCTCCAGATAACGTGCATTCGATGGATTCGGATGTATTTCTAAGGGAATACGTTCGACAATCTCCAAACCATATCCCTTCAGTCCGACGACTTTCTTCGGATTATTGGTCAAAATTTTAAGCTTCCGTGCCCCCAGATCGGCTAGAATTTGTGCTCCTATTCCGTAATCTCTGAGATCTGCAGGAAAACCCAAAGCTTCATTGGCCTCCACTGTATCTTTGCCTTGGTCCTGGAGTTCATAGGCCCGGATTTTATTGTCCAGACCGATTCCTCTGCCTTCTTGGCGCATATACAGAAATATCCCACACCCTTCTTTTTTGATGGATTCTAGCGCACCATCTAACTGTTCACCACAATCACAACGCATCGAACCAAAAACATCGCCTGTAAGGCACTCGGAATGAACCCGAACCAGAATAGGATCATCAGGCACTATTTGTCCCTTAACCAGGGCAAGATGATGGTGTTCATCGATATCGCTCTCGTAGAGATGAAGAATAAATTCTCCAAACCGTGTAGGAAATTGCGTACTCACAACCCGATGGACGAGTTTATCATGGATGCTCCGGTAGGCGATCAAATCCCGAATCGTCAAAATTTTGAGATCAAAATGATCGGCTATATTCTCGAGTTTGGGTAATCGAGCCATCCTACCGTCATCATCCATGATCTCACACAGGACGCCGGTCGGAGTGATACCGGCGAGACGAGCCAGATCCACGACCGCTTCGGTATGTCCAGCACGGCTCAACACCCCACCCTTTACGGCTCGGAGAGGGAAGATATGTCCCGGACGGGCAAGATCCTCGGGCGTTGTATTGGGATCTTTTAATGCTTTGACAGTAACTGCTCTGTCGTGGGCAGAGATGCCTGTCGAGGTCTGATGAACCGCATCAACCGAAATGGTAAACGGCGTTCCCATCTTCGATGTGTTCTCCGATACCATGGGGTGAAGATCCAATCGATCTACCTGATCACCCGTCATTGATACACAGATGAGACCTCTGCCGTGTTTTGCCATAAAATTAATTTTCTCTGGCGTGATGGCATCGGCAGATGCAACAAAATCACCCTCATTTTCCCTGTCTTCGTCATCGACAATAATGAGAATCTTACCCTTTCGGAACTCATCGATAGCTTCTTGTATTGAAGTAAAATTTGTCATTTTAATATCCCAAAGAACGTAGCCACGTTTCTCCCATTTTCTCTCCACCCTCGGATTGTTGAAGAAATTTTTCAATATATTTACCGAGTATATCCACTTCAATGTTCACTTTTTTTCCCGAACGAGTCAGTCCAAATGTCGTGTGCACCAATGTATAGGGAACAACTGATATTGTGATTAAATTGTGCTGGACTCTCGCAGTGGTCAGACTGACTCCATCCAGAGTAATCGATCCTTTCTCAACGGTATACCGGGAAAGTGGTTCCGGAATTTCGATTTCGAAGAGCTTGCCGACCCCCCTGGACACAACGGATCGGATCGTCCCAATACCGTCGACATGCCCCAGTACAAGATGCCCGCCCAGACGATTGTTGAGTCGTAAAGCACGTTCGAGATTCACCGTTTGCTTTGCTTTCAATTCGGACAGTGTCGACCGCAGGAGTGTTTCATCTACAGCGGTTACTTCGAAAAATGATTTATCCACTTTCGTCACGGTCAGGCACACTCCGCTGACCGCAATGGAGTCATCGGTGGATAGGTCCTCCATTACACGAGAAGCAAAAATTCGTATGTGACAACCATGGGATATAGGTGTAAGCCGGTCAACGGTACCCAATTCTTCAACAATGCCGGTAAACATCTACCATCTTCCTTCAAAAACAATATCCGGACCT
>CAZYTI010000962.1:0-2479 GCA_964650065.1 uncultured bacterium | reverse complement strand
GTTGTTACCCCTAAATGATGTTTTTTTTCCAAAGTTCATTTCGTATATACAGTTAGCTAAAAGCTAACAACTAACTCCTAACAACTGTTTTTCTAACAACTAATAGCCTGTTAAAACTTGATTCAAAATTCAAATTGTTATCGGGATAAGAGGTTTAATGTTATTTGATGTTCGGGAGGAATTCCATGTTCAAAATGCTTGTTGAAAAAGAATTGAAATCGATTATTAATGGACCCAAATTTATTGCAACGTTTTCCATCTGCTTCATTCTCATTCTGCTGAGTATTTTTGTGGGAATCCAGGATTATCGGGCTGCGGTCAAGCAGTATGAGTCCGGACTCCATTTAACACAACAGGAGATGGAAGAGGAGGCATCCTGGCGCGCATTCAATACACGTGTCTTCCGGAAACCGGATCCCATGCAAATATTTGTTTCCGGAATCAATAATGATATCGGTCGATTTTCCCTTATCCATGCGGCAGAGCCCGTTCGACTTGTGCACAGTATCTATTCTGATGATCCCATATTCGCCGTTTTTCGATTTATCGATCTTAATTTCATTTTTTTGGTGGTTTTGTCCCTTTTCGCAATATTGTTCACCTATGACGCCATTAACGGGGAACGGGAAATGGGCACGTTAAAGCTTACCTTTGCCAATCCGATCCCCCGAGTGAAATATATCCTTGCCAAATTTATCGGTTCCTGGTTGGGTCTGGTTGTCCCTCTTATCATCCCATTCTTACTTGGGTTGCTGATTGTCCTTGTACACGGAATTCCGATTACGGGAGACCATTGGATGAAACTGCTTTTTTTCTTCATAGCCTCACTTGCCTATTTCACATTTTTCATCATTTTGGGTCTCTTCATTTCGGCGGTGACAAAGCGATCTGCGGTTTCATTCCTCTTGTTATTGGTGGCCTGGGTGGTCATCGTTCTCATCCTTCCACGCGTCAGTGTCATGACTGCAGGAAAGTTGGTTCCTGTACCTTCTATAGCGGAAGTGGACGGACAAATCGACAGATATTCCAAGTCGAGCTGGAATCAGTACATTGGAAATATGGAAGAACGCCTGGGAAAAAGAAATGAGGAAATGCAAGGTATGAACCGGGAAGAGAGGGAAGCGTATCGGGATGCCCGTCTCTGGGAGTGGATGGAAGAAGATGATGCCGCGCGTAGTGCCAGGCAAAAAGAGATCAACCGGATGTCCCGTCTATTAGTCGATGAACTGAGACTGCGAAAAGAGGCTCAGCAGCGGCTCGCTTTTTCTATGTCCCGCCTCTCCCCGGCATCGGCGTATCAATTGGCGGCCATGAACCTGGCAGGGACGGATATTGGATTAAAAGAACGGTATGTTGCGGCATTGGACAAATACCATGATATGTTTACAGAATATACAGACAAGAAAAAGAAAGAATCGGGAGGTGGTGGGGGGGGGATTCGCATTGAAGTGAGCAGTGAACATGGTTTCTCTTTCAACGTGGGCCAGGATCGGGGTGCACTGAACAGTGATGATATGCCTCTTTTCCAGGAACCCGCACTATCCTTAAGGGAGCTGATAACCCGATCGATGATCGATTTTGGATTAATGCTGTTCTGGGGAATTTTAGGACTGGCCGGGACATTTGTTGCGTTCTTAAGGTATGATGTGCGTTAAATTTATAGAGAATTTATACTTGACAACATGAAATGAATTACGTACATTAATATTAGAGTTATACGTATAACATGAAGAGGAAAATATGCAAACCAAGCTCACTTTGAGATTAGACGATAAAATTATTGAACAAGCAAAGGCTTATTCTGCGAAAAAAGGAAAGTCGCTGTCAAAATTAGTGGAAGATTATTTTCAGTCATACGAAGACGATTCTTCTCAATCTAAAAACGACCTCCCCCCGGTTGTTCGCAGCCTAAAAGGTATTTTAAAAGGTTCGGAAATTGAAAAAATAGATTATAAAAAACATCTGGAAGAAAAATATCTATGAGAATTTTGTTTGATACAAATATCGTATTGGATGTTTTATTAGATAGGCAGCCATTCGCAGATAATGCATTAGAGCTTTTTGTAAGAGTTGAAAATGGTCAAATTTCTGGTTGTCTCTGTGCAACGACCATCACCACCATTCACTATCTGGCAAGTAAAGTGCTCGGATCAAAAAAAGCGTCATCAGCAATTGAGAAATTAATGGGATTATTTGAAATTGTACCGGTTCACCGAATTGTCCTACAAAAAGCGTTGAAGACAAATTTGAAGGATTTTGAGGACGCGGTTTTGTATCAGGCCGGAGTCGAAGCAGGTGTACAGGGTTTGGTCACCCGAGATATAAAAGGATTCAGGAACGCGAAAATTTCGGTATTCTCTCCTGAGGAACTTATTCGTATATTAGAATCTATGACATAATTGAGTTGATAATCTGACCACGTATCTGTATATACGAAATGAACTTTGGAAAAAAAACATCATTTAGGGGTAACAACTTT
>CAZYTI010000961.1:0-2479 GCA_964650065.1 uncultured bacterium | reverse complement strand
CATTGGTTGCTGATGGCCTTTATGCAAAAAAGGCTCTTGTGAGATGCTGTAATGTGGCAACCGCAATTGCCCTCATAGAACTGACAAACTCAACAAGCTCAATGATAATGAAAGGAAACTTAGAAAAAAACGTCTCTCGCAGTTTAAAATCAGCTACCAGTATCGTAATTATCATTACCAGCCTGGAGAATTAATTGTTGCCGAACCGAATAAGCCAAGAGTAGATTTGAACCGGATACATAACGATATTAATATCTTCGCCATTATCTTAACACTCCACATCTCTTACGCTATTACAGCACGAAAAACAGCGCATATGCTCAAGAATATATGGAACATATCCCTATCTCACCAGACTGTCTTGAACTACGTTCAAACAACTGCTTATCATTGCCATAAATTCAACCTCAAATATAAAGGCGCTATTAATGACATTAATGCCGGAGATGAAACCTACGTTAAAGTCAAAGGTCTTTGGCATTACGCCTGGCTGTTCATTGGCTCTGCTTCAAAGAAAATCTGTGCTTATCATTTTTCTGATAATCGAGGTGCAAAAGCAGCCATTAAAACAATGCTTGAAACCGTTAGAACGGCCAAACCGGATCAGGATATAACCCTGGTTACTGATGGCAATCCTTCATATCAAGCCGGTTTGCATTTTATCAATCTTCAAAATGAGCAGCTCAAATTAACATTGAAAAAAGTGATCGGGTTACAAAACCTCGATACTGAATCAGAACAATACAGGCCGTATAAGCAAATGGTTGAACGGTTGAACCGTACCTATAAGTATCATATTCAATCGCAAAACGGATTTGCATGTGTCAATGGGGCAGTGGCAAAACTTGTGCTTTTTGTTACGCACTACAACTTCTTAAGACCACACAAAACCCTCAACTACAAAACCCCTATTGAACATCCGGATCTGGAAGGTTTCGATTTAATTCAAAATAAATGGGTCAAGATCATTTCCCTTGCTGCTTAATATCTTCTAATTTTCAAAGAACTATTTAATCTGAAACGTAGACAATCGTATGTCTAGTGTTCTGCATTTTCAATATCACTATTTAGAATAATTCCAAATAAAAATCGATCTTACCAATATCACTGCAAAAAAACAGTACTTTATTGTGATTGAATATCTTCTTCATCCCTTATAATCATCTTTTATTCTTTCATATAACTTTTGACACTACCAAACCTTTTATTACGATAACTTCCTTAATTTTGAGTCAAGTTTCGGTACCATAATATTGGCCTCAACGATGACTCGTCCCGCCGCAGGGCGGGATTTATATTTCAATGATTATCCATGTATTGGGTTCTCGATAAAATTTATACGCCTCACTACATAATAACGACCAACATCTCTAAGGCTTCCCGGATATGTTTGCGCTGGCTGCTGGAGAGTTGTGAGGTGATCTTATCTTCACATTCCTCCATCTGATCCACCACCCTACTCCTCATCCGAATTCCCCTGGGCGTCAGGGTGATTTCCGCACTCCTTCGATTCTCCGGAACCACCTGTTGTTCGACAAAGCCATCAACCATCAGGCGACCGATCACGCGACTCCCCCGGGAGGGCGAAAGACTCATCCGTTGGGAAAAAATGTGACCCAATATTTTTTCTTTCGGCTCAAGGGCCAACAGCCCATGAAATTCGGCTGGTGTGAGGTTTAATGTCTTTTGAACGTTCTCTTCATTTCGCAGGCATTTTTCCCGAATTGAAATGATCAGCTCATACAGTTTTTTCTTCATCCCCGGATCATACTCCTAAATTAAGATTGTTATGTTGCTGATGACAATATTATCTATTAGCATCTGTTGCTATTGGTCATTATTGTAACCATTTTTTCCATATTAGTCAAGGACTTTTTAAAATTTTTTTCTCTTGACAAACTCATCTTTTCTATTAAATTATTCTAATAGATCACAAGACATTTAGAAAATAGATTACATTTTAAAAGTGCTGTATTAGTGAGGAATCCTGCGGTGAAGTTTAAGCAGACAAAAGAACTGATTTACCATGCTGTATTCTTCCATACCATGATCGGTGACCATTTCCTCGATGAGAGCGAACGGACTCAAAACCAACGTCTGAAATTACTCCTGGGTTATTTAGCTGAACATCAGCGAGACCAGGCGAAACGCCTCTCAGAATACGGAGATCACGCTCCCAATAAAATTTTAGATACCTGGTTTCAATTTATTGACTGTGAGGAAAGATTTAATCAAATCATACACACTTTAGAGAAGGACGAAACCACGGTCGAGGAAGTGATCGACAAAACCATCATGCTTTACGATTGCCTGATCACCCATTTTGAAAGCTTCTCCAATCTATGTGATACGGAAGAAATACGTGACGTCTTCGAGTGCATCGTAAAACTTGAAAAAAAGGATAAACTAAAAATCGTTCGTAATGTCCGAATGCTGGACGATCTCTAATTACCCTTTCGCCTTTAACTGCATGAATTCA
>CAZYTI010000960.1:0-2481 GCA_964650065.1 uncultured bacterium | reverse complement strand
CATTCACAACATCATTGACCGGATTTTTTGGACGGTACCCCAGGATGCGGGTGGGGGAAAATACACCCTCACAGCCTATATCTCCGGGCAGTATATCGCCCCTCAGACGGTTGAAGCGGATTTTTACGTCAACGATATTCAACATACTAATTTAACCGCTGTAGTGGAACCAGATCCAGAGGGCTGGGTTTCTGCTTCTTTGGTCGGACAGTACACAGATTTTCAGGGAGTTCCCATCCCAAATGCAGAAGTTCGGGTTGATTTTTATATTGTCAATTGGAATGATGATGGAAGCGAAATAGTCGGAACTCGTGAATTCAAATTAACCGGTACCACCGATGAATTCGGGAGCTATGAAATCGATCTGGAACCTCTGGATTTATTCGTTGGTCAAGGCCAGGATGACCCCTGGGAGCCATATTGGGCCACCACAACCGTATATGCCGATAAAGAGGGTTAAGCAACCGGTGCGGCGATCATTGAGGTTCGTGTCCCAACCGTAAAAGCTCAAATAGAGATCATTTCCGTCAATCCACCTTTGGATCATTTGTCTAAAATGGCCCAAAGTGGGATGAGTTATGAGCAGTTGACTGAGATGAATATCCAGGTACGGGTGCGGTATATCAATATTTTTGTGGAAGGCGCCAAACTCAGCATATCTGCAGAAGGTAATTGGTCAGCCAACTGCATTGAAGAAGAAAATAATGTGACTTACGTGCCCTATCTATCCATTAATGGAGAACAAAAAGAGGAATGGGAAGCATATCCGGGTGATTATTGGGGCGTACGTCAGAATACGAGATCGTGGTACATCCCTGGTTTTCACCATATGCCATTTTATTATTATCCGAGACACACCGTAAAGATGCCCGCTAAACAAGGGATGGCTCAGGAGAGTACATTTACAGTTTCTGGCAAGTTATTCGGGTATAGGTATGATGAAAACTCTCCACATTCTTGTGGAAATCAAGCCTATGGCACAGATTCACCCGTAGTACCGCCACCGTGGGTAGGTGCCAACCCTGCTGTTAATATTAAAGTAAGTTTGGGGGGCTCAAGTGCAGCAGTCGTTTATAACATCACACCCCCATCCATTTCAGTAAGTGGATCGGCCTGGGTTTCACCAACGGGTGGAGAATTCAATGGGAAGTTGAACGTTGGGCAGGCAACCGGCTTTGCCCTCCGGAACCATCAGGTTAATCTGTCGATTGTGGCGGTGGATATTGGTGTAAGCGCAATATCTGCGGAAACAGAAAAACCCACCAGCGAAATCACCATTGAGGCATCCGCTATCACGGATATTGTGGGTGAACTCAATCTGTCCCTCACTCCCAAGACCAATCCATGTGAATTAGAAGAAAAAATGAAATATTACATCAAGATTACTAGCCCTGCACTTAATGGAAATCAATATGTGCCCATCGAACTACGCTGTGTTAGAGAATTGAATTTTAAACTGAGTGAAGATTTCATTATTATTCAGGCTGCGGATCTTACACATGAAGACTCTATCCAATTGGTCGCGGGGAAAGAGACTGGAGTACGCGTTTATCTTTCCATTGATGGAGAAATCTACCAGCCTGAAAACCACCCAGTTCAGTTCATGATCAAATTTGAAATTTTTAGAGAAGGGAATAATACGCCGTTATTCCCTCAAACAAAGATTATTTCCCTATCAGATAAAGGTGCCTCGGTAAATTGGAGTGGTCAACCCCCAGTCGGGAATAACGGGATAACTGGGAATATTGTTGAGTGGAAAGACCCCCCAACAGCTGTTTCTGGTGAGGAAGTTATTCCTCTCGATTTTGTTTTCACGCCTTACGAATTGGGTGGTAGTTCGACAAAATATGAGATTCGGATCACTGTTGATCCGAACGAAGTTTATGGTGAAAGTATAGCTACCATAAAAAAATCAATATCTGTCAAGAAGATGAAGAGGTTACAGATTCTCTTTGTCCCTGTTCAGAGACCTCACATGATTTTTAACCTTGACCAATCATTTTTATTAAACCAAATAAATTTCATGAAAGAAACCTACCCGTTGGCTGATGGAGACATTGGTTGGTCCATTGCCCAAAATTTTATCTGGGATGATGAGCTTCGTCTTACGGGTGGTACCGCAATGATTAGTAACCTGGGCAGGTTGGCACTCGCATTGGGGGATAAATATGGAAGCGGATCAGATTCTAACGTTGTGTATCGAGTAGTTGGCATTGTACAGGACGAAGCCTGGCTCCAAGATACGTATGTGCCAATTTTGTATGACACCACAGATGTTACAGGGGTACTCTTCGGCAATGGAGTCTCATTAGTGCGTCAGGTTTCATTTACCCAACTCAACACCCTATCCCATGAACTTGGGCACTCCTTGGGTTTATATACCACTTCAATCACAGGAAAAATTGCCACAGCAGATTTAACCTTTACAGGTGAGCAGTATCAAAGCAGCCCGGAAAACGGCCTGCCAGTGCATGGCTATAT
>CAZYTI010000959.1:0-2482 GCA_964650065.1 uncultured bacterium | reverse complement strand
GGTGCCTTGGACAAGGCTATCACATGTTCCGCCGATGTCGAGCCACCTTTGGATTGGACATAATCGTAAATCTCTTCAACGGCCTTTTTCGCGTTATGCCACTGCTTTCCCTCACCAGCCTCCATGAGTATCTTTGTATGCATACACCCGGAACCGCAATGTCCGTATGCTGTCATAATCACATCATTCTTCTCGGCCACTTCATGAATTTTACGAGCCGTTTCCGCCATTTTCGAGTACGGAACGGCCATATCGTCGGCCAGAGAGGTACAGGTATGGGTATCCAAATATTTTGAGAGCGCCGGGAACAGCTTCTTTCTGCCGGCGAACAATTTGGTCCGCTCCTTTTGGTCATGGCTGCTTTTGATACCGAATCCGCCATTTTCTTCACAGACGGTTTTCATCTTATCGATCTCGAAATCGACGGCCTCTTTGACCATTCCGTCCGCTTCAAACATCAATATGGCTTCCACATCGGGCAGTCCCAAATCTAAGGATTTATTCACGGCCGTGATGGCCACATGATCCATCAACTCCAACATGGAGGGCTGTGCACCGCTCTCGATGATCCTAGTGATGGCTCTGCCCGCTTCCTCCAATTTGTTAAAGTTAGCCACACTCAAGCATCGGAATTTGGGAATGGATACGAACTTCAGTGTGGCCTCAACGATGATACCCAACATGCCTTCGGAACCGACCATCAAACGATCCAGTTGGAATCCGGAGGCCTCCACACGAGTCTTGGCGCCAAGATTGATCAGATCACCATTGGCCATGACCACCTTCATCCCCAGGACGGAGTCACGCACTGCACCATATTTAACGGATCGAACACCACTGGCATTATTGGCGATTTCACCCCCAATCGTCGCGACACGGCTCGATGCGGGCGCCACCGGATAGAACACACCATAGGGCTTCAGGGCTCGGTTCAGCTCATCATCCACCACACCGGCCTCGACGCGACAGTATCCATCCGCGGGATTAATTTCAAGGATCTTATCCATTTTTTTCATATCCAGGACGATACCGCCCTGAATAGGTACAGCCTGCCCTGACATCCCGGACCCGGAACCTCGAGCAATTACAGGAATTTTCTTTGAATTTGCATACCGCACAATTTCTTGAACCTGTTGGTCTATCTCTGGTTTAATCACAATCCAGGCCGGTGCTTCGTGAACCGAGGAATCGGAGCCATAAACATATTGATCGGCAGGATTGTTCCTCACATTATCCTTACCGACAATCTCAGTGAGTCGTTTCGTATCCACTTTTTCCATGTTTAACCTCATGTTTCTTCAATTCTATTTTCAATTTCGTTTGCAGTTTATCCATTATTTATTTTTCATGAGTACCACTTTCCCTACTGCTTTCGCGTAGAGTGTCCCTTCTTCATCAATTAATATTCCTTCCGCTGTCCACAATCTGCTTCTCGCCTTTAACATTTTACCTATGAATAATGTATTCTTGATCACTTGTGTTTCCATTCATAACAACTTGACTCATAAACATTATTTCTTCGCTCATTAATTATGAGCATATGCTCATAATTAATGTAATAAAGTACTTATAAAATGTCAAGGTATTATTTAATCTTTTAATAACTATTTAATGATTTTTCAAAAAATAGGGCTGACGCCTCAATTTAAGTACATATTTATAACAGATACAGACAGTGAAATTGTGTTTCCTATCCGAGATATTCCCTTAATATTCGAATATGCGATACATGCTGTAATTTCTTTATTGCTTTCTCCTTAATTTGACGAATTCTTTCTCTCGACAAATTGAATTTCAGTCCTATTTCCTCTAAATTATGTTGACGATTATAACCTAAACCAAAATAAAGTTGAATAATTTCAGATTCTTTTTCAGAAAGTTTACCTATTGCTCTTCCTATATCAAACCGTAATGACTCCTTCAATAATTGATTGTCAGGGAGTGGTTGATTAACTGCTGGAATGAAATCAATCAGCTTATTCCAACCTGGTTGCCTAATTGGACAATCCAAAGAAAGCTCCTTCTTAGAAATTTTAAGGTGTTCAGATACTTCATCGGATGTCATATTCAATGCTTTGGCAATTTCTTTTCTATTGGGTTCCCTGGAATATTTCTGTTCAAGGTTTTTGTATGCTTTGCTAATCTTATTTATATGACCAATCCTGTTCAATGGAAGTCGGACAGTTCTCGATTGTTCTGAAATGGCCTGAATAATCGATTGACGAATCCACCAGACAGCATAGGATATAAATTTAAATCCCCGTGTTTCATCAAATCGTTTCGCAGCTTCAATGAGTCCCATATTTCCTTCGTTGATAAGATCCCCCATTGTGAGTCCCTGATTTTTATATTTATTAGCGATACTCACAACAAAACGCAGGTTGGCGCGTGTCAGTTCATGTAAAGCGACCAATTCCCCATCTTTAATCCTTCCCGTTAACTCAACTTCTTTTTCAGGAGTGATCAAAGGTACTTTACCAAT
>CAZYTI010000958.1:0-2482 GCA_964650065.1 uncultured bacterium | reverse complement strand
TGACTCTGAGTTTTGCTATATAAGTACCGCTATTATTTGAAAATTCGGTGCTTAACGTAAAGTTTTTTGTAGATGCCTCGGTGATATTATAGAAAAACGAGGAAATTCGATTTATTCTCTGTTCAGCCACAGCCCATTCATATTCTACAATTTCGTCATCTCCGGGATCGGTCACATTGAATGCATGAAATGGAATTCCTTCAGTCGGAAATGCCGATTCATTGTAAATGCGATGAGCACCTTCATATCCTTCGTTCTCAGTAATTAAGGTAGTTGAGTTCAGACTTAATTCACATAATGGTTTTTGATTTAGCACCACTACTTCAATGGTTTTCATGACCTCGGAGCCGTCGTTGTCCACAAGTTTCAAGGCGATATACCGGGTAGAGTTATCCGGCCATGATAAATTTATTTCAGTCATTCCGGTATAGTTGGCATTTGCCTGGAATCCATTGCTTTCGTTATAGGTGATATCCCATTCAGTGTTGTTCGCAACAATAGGATCTCCCTCATAATAGGTTGACTCCTCAAGAGCCTTATACGTGTAATTGGTTCCTTCAAAAGGGATTCGTGAGCCCGTAATCACCGGGGTGGGCTTTGCATCGTATACTTTCACCGTACCCTGGATTGAATTGGAATTCGTCTCATTATCTGTCACGGTAAGTGTGATCGCATAATTTTTGTATCTCTCGGTGGTATTGTCGAAATCACTATCAACGGCCGTATAGGTGTGATTCACAGATTCATTTGTTCCATGAGTGCTTCCATCTCCAAAATCCCAATCAAAGGTAATGTTGTCACCATCAGGATCGTATGAAAAACCTCCATACAACTTGAACGAGGCTCCTTCACTCAAAGAGATGGCTAGACTACCGTTGGTTTCAAGACAATAATCGAATAAACATTTCAAAATGGGTTCCATTGAAGATTTTCCCATAATCTCTAGCTTGTTATCATCATTTCCATAATCTCGGTCTGTAGCGCCACCCATCTCATCATTAAAGTCAACCAATCTTACGAACTTATAGTCGAATCCATTTGCAAAATCAAGAAACGCAAGAGATTCGAAAGTCCAGTTGGTACTCGCTGGAGACCCTGTGTTATTGTAATATTCGGTAAAATAATTCACTGTCCCGTTCGTTACAAAAAGGTCGGTATCTCCATCGAAATCGTAATCTACAAGATGAGGAAGGATTGTTATGCCTGAGGAATCATTCAAGTTAGGAATCGTGTTGTTATTCGAGTCGGTCACGTTTACTGGAGATTTGAAGGAAACCTGGCTGGTCTGGGTGAAATTGCTTTCATAATAGTCAAGAGTTCCTGAAACGTTTACACATATCATGTCAACATCATTATCTCCATCAAGATCTGCAAAGGTAGGCGCATAGGCTCTATCAGTTACGCTAAGATCAAGAATTTCTCCGGAATACTCAAATCCTGGAAGATTCGTCTCCTGGTTAATTCCTGTATTAAGGAACAAATTCGGCTTTCCATCGGAGCCTGTAATAATAATATCTTTTTGAAAATCACCATTGAGATCGGCTAGTACGGGTATGATGCCATATTCACCACTGAAAGGATCTCCCGTCACCGTATCACCGAGATATGCTTCTGAAAAATCCAAGAGGTGAGTGGAAAGATAAGTACCGTTTTTGTACAGGAACACACGAAGATTATAACTTTCCCTCATATGGACTACGATATCTAACTTTCCGTCCTCATTAACATCGACGACATAGGGTGAATCACATTCATCTGGTGAAGCATCTTCAAAGATGATTGGTTCCATAGAAAAAAAACCAAGTATTGCCACTGGTGGTGTATCTCCGGCCTCCACCCTCGATATGATTCCATTCCATGTGACAGAGATCATCAAAAAAATCACGATAATCGAGATCCCCCGAATAGTTTTTGAAAACGGTACACGGTTATCAAAACCGTTGAGTTGAAGAGCATTTTCAAATGATGATTTCATGCAATGTGCCTCCTCGTTCTCTTTATTGGATTGGCCTCCGTTAATTTTGGTATTGTTCGAAGGAGAATGATACTATTCTTATCTCTTTTTGCCGATTATTTTCATTTTGACGAACAACAAAAAACAGATAATATAAAGATGCACTACTATAAATAAAGCTTTGAACTTTTAACATTTGAGAGGGAGAAAAAGCAACATAGGTAAATAGCATGCTGTTTTTTTATCAATCAAAGTCCCACATTTTTAGAAACAAAAAAACGAAGAACAATGCCGTTCACCGCAAAAGGCCCTCCCCAACGCCTTGCTTGTTCCCCTCTGCAGGTACTCGGTGGTCTTCGTTCTCCAACCCCGCCTGAGCATCAGTTGAAAACAGACTCTATAACTGTCGCTTTGGGCATACTCGCCCTATGAGATGCCAAAAAGCAGAGCCTAACGAGCGGACAAGGAGAGCGGGCATTCCGTTGCTCTATGGGAAAAAGAAGAAACGAGAGGTGACTGCATGGGTGT
>CAZYTI010000957.1:0-2483 GCA_964650065.1 uncultured bacterium | reverse complement strand
AAAGATAAACGTGAAATCGCCGGCATCGGCAAATCGATCCTTGTAGATCTCATAGGATAGTTCCAGATCCAGTTCATTTAACATGTCGTTTGACCAGGGTCGGGCGCGGTGATGGTACTGGGCCATGGTGACCTGGAGTGTATCCCCAAAAGCACTCTCGGGCTCTGCACTTCGATTGGCCAGGAAGCCTTCGAGCCGGGCTTTGTAGGATTGAAATGCCGTGCTGTCTTTTCGCGGGGTAGTAAAATAGAGATAGATCAATTGGAACATTGTCTCCACATCCCGGGGTGATGCCCCTCCACGAATGCCCTCGATGAGGGTGCTGATATAGGGCGTCACCCGGATGGCTTTTCCAGCCAGCTTCTTTTGAAGCTCGATTCGATCGAAAAGACCGACACCTCCTGCTGTCAGAATTGTTGTGGCGGATCTGGCGGGCAGGATTTGAGAGTCGGGTATCAGAGAGTTTCCACCAGGACTGAAAGATGTGAAAATGATCTCGTCATTCTTGAAATCGGTGGGTTTGAGTATGATCTGCATTCCATTGGATAGTGTCCATAGCGTGACATCCAATGTATCGATTCGAGTTTCATTGATGATTTCACCCGGTACAGGAAGTTCTGCAAGCAAGGGCTGCTCAGATACATTGTCCACGTAGGCTTCGATGTCCTTCTGTTCGACCACATCGAACACGTTTAATAATTCATTTTCTGTCGGGATATTGACGCCTTCTTTTTCCGGGGCATTTACCAGGATGACACGGTTCTCATCAGTGATTCGATCCTGTGCCAGGCCATTGACCTCTTGGAGCTGGATTTCCGGAATGATTTTCTTATAGAGCGCGTATTCTTCTTCGATTCCGGGGATCGGTTCGTCGGTGAGAAAGTGCCTGATATATTCCGATGCATAACGACTGGATTCGCTCTTGTCTCTTTCAAGAAAAGCCCGTTCCATACCCCTCAATGCGACCTTTTTCACCCGTTCCAATTCGGCCTGGATGAAGCCATGCTTTTTCACCCGCATGGCCTCGGTCAGGATGGCATCCAGTCCTCGAACGAGGCCATCTTCTTCCACACCGGCGGACAAGTAATATACTCCCTTGGAGCGGACGAACTCGCCGTTCCCTGAAAAGCCGAATAAAATAGGAGGATCGGCCTTTTGCCTCAGTTCATCGAGACGTAAGTTCATCAACTCGTCATATACGTAATCGAGTACCATACGTCGATAATCTCCCACGGTTTTCTCGGGCAACAGCTCTTTTTTAAAATAGAGACCGACACTGGTTTGGGCAGCTTCCGGATCAGTCGCAATGGCAATGAGGGTTTCGTCATGATTGGGAACTGGAAAAAGCGTTCGCTCTCGAGCATTGGGTATTGGAGGAATGGGCTCAAAGTATTTTCTTATTAAAAACTCAATCTTTTGTGCATCGAAATCACCCACTGCAATGATAGCCATGAGGTCCGGTCGATACCAGTCCCGATAGAATCGACGCAGCGTTTCATGTTCAAAGGTTTCCAGGATCGCCTTCTCCCCGATGGTGAGTCGATCTGCATATCTCGAACCCTTGAAAAGGATGGGGAGTTGCTGGTCCAGCATACGGGCACCGGCCCCCCTTCCGAGCCGCCACTCTTCGATGATCACACCGCGTTCTTTATCGATTTCCTCGGCGTCGAAAGTAACGTTATGGGCCCAATCCTCTAATACCAGAAAGGCTTTTTCCAGGATTTCAGCGCTGTCAGTGGGAACCTCCAACAGGTATGCAGTCTCATCAAAGGCGGTATAGGCGTTCACTTCGGGACCGAAGCGTATGCCGATGGATTCGAGAAAATCGGTGAGTTCATGTTTGGCGAAGTGTTTCGTGCCGTTGAAGGCCATGTGCTCACAGAAATGGGCCAGACCCCTTTGATCATCGTCTTCCAAAACCGATCCAACATTCACCACCAACCGCAGATCCGCACGTTTTTCGGGTTTGTGATTCACCCGGATAAAATAGCGGAGTCCATTGTCGAGTTTGCCGACGATGACATTGGGGTCGACAGGGAGAAGTGCTTGGAGATCAATCGAAGATCGTTGATGCTCGATAGACGCGGGGATTGTTTTCTGTGAAGAGGTACAGTAACAGAATAACAGGATTGCAAATGGCACCCATATATAATGATGACGTTTCATAATTGTCTTTCCTTTTATTTAATAATGATCTGGAAATCTCGAATGCTCTTTTCGAGATTTCCATGAGATGACAATCATTCACGGAAAATCAAGGAGAAAATGTTCTCATTGCCCCAACAGGATGGAACTCTGATTGAAGAAAGTGCCTGCAACAGCGGCGGTCATCAGACAGGCCAGGGTGGCAGCCAGTAGAGCTCTGGGACCTACGCTGGACAGGTCCCTGGTCCGGCTGGGTGCCAGGGCTGAAAGGCCGCCTACAAATATGGCCAGCGAGGCCACATGGGCAAATCCGCACAGGGCATAGGTACAGATAATGG
>CAZYTI010000956.1:0-2484 GCA_964650065.1 uncultured bacterium | reverse complement strand
ACCCCGGGTGTCCATTGTATAACGACACGTGCCGGGCACTTGGGAAGTGTCCGGCACGTTCTCATGACTGCGCTATCTCTTTCAATTCCGGAAAACGGTTGAGCATCGTGTCCGGCACTTTGATATCGGCCTCACCCAATGCAGCTTTGAGTTGGAGGGAATTGGCAACGGCCTGACCCCAGGGGTGGTTGTTCTGGATGACAAAGGTTTGGTGGGCGCCGTCGGCGACCTTATTGACTTTTTCTGCAATCTCGTTAATTTCTTTTTGAGAATATAAATAATCATACCTGGCTGCAGGCGATTTTCTCTGCTGTGTATTTTCCGTCTTTTTGACAAACCAGGCTTTGTAATTTCTTCCATGCATGCGGACGTATCCGATTCTTCCTGTCCGGACCGGGTTGAATCCAATGGATTGACCAATGACAGGCTGATCAATGGTCGCGAAACCCACATCCTGTCTATCTAATAATTCGTGGATGGCTGGATTATCCCAACTGGCATGCCGCAACTCGACGACCAGGGGATAGTCTTGAAAAATCTTCAAAACATTCTGGAGCCATCCCCTGTTGACTTCGTCGTTTTTATAACTCCAGGGGAATTGACATAGGATGGCGCCCAATTTACCCGCCTGAGCCAGAGGATCGATGCCTTGCTTGTAAAGGGTGACTTCCTCTGATCCGAATGCCTTTCTCTGATGAGTAAATCGCTGCCACAGCTTGGCCGTGAACAGAAAGTCCGAATTATGTGCAACCTTACGTACCCAGGCCGCGCCCATGAAGCTGTTGGCCGGACGGTAAAAGGTCGAATTGATTTCTACCGTATCGAAATAATTCGCCAAAAAATCGAGTTCTTTGAATTGTTTGTCCGGCTTCTCGGGATAAACAATCCCATACCAGTCCTTATAATTCCAGCCGGCAGTGCCGATACGGATGTTGGATTTTTCTACTAACATGGATGAAGTCCTTTCTCATTCAGGTGCGAAGCGTTGGAACGAAGTTATGGGGAAGTAAATGAAAGGCCTCTAAAGGGTAAAGGAACAAGGGACTAGGAGATCCTTCCCCGAAATATCGGGATCCCGAAAATCGGGGCGTCCCTCCTGACGGCACTCAGGATGACAATTATTTATGCATATGGAACATTTTCCAACACTCTGCGAACGGTGTGCTGAGTAAATGCAGCAACACAGTTGCTGCACTCCAAATATCATTTTACTGCCGCTACCCCTGCCTGGAATATTTTTAAGCCATCATCGGAGCCCAGCCAGGGATAGATGGCTCGCTCGGGATGGGGCATGAGTCCCAGGATGTGCCCGGTTGGGTCGCAGATACCCGCCCTTCCTCCGGGGGAATGATTGGGATTGGCAGGATAATCCAGTGTGCCTTCGGGCGAGCCATAGCGCAATACGGTTTGATGGTCATCGAAATCGTCAGATAAAAGCATTCGGCCCTCGCCGTGAGCAATGGGTACACGAAGCGATTGACCTGTGAATCCCTGGGTCCAGATACAATTGGTGTCCTGTACATAAACATCGACCCATCGACTCTCGAAAACAGCCGATTCGTTCCGATCCAGAAGCACATTGGGGGATCCGATCTCTTCATCTCCAGGTAGTAAACCCGTATTGATGAGAAATTGAAATCCATTGCAGATCCCGATGACAGGGATGGATTTCTCTCGCACCTCAAACAGTTGATCTTTTACGCGATATAACAGATCGATGCCGACAATACGTCCCGCTGCCACGTGGTCTCCAAAGGCGAATCCACCTGGTAGAGCCAGAATATCACAATCTGTTAGGCGTTTTTTTCCTTCCAGGAGGTCGGCTGTCAAATGAATAAAGGAGGGTTCGGCACCGGCCATTCGAAACGCTTCGGCAGTTTCTTGATGACAGTTGATGCCTGGCGCATAGAGGACATTGACATGGGGTTTGATCATCGGGCCACCTCCTGAAATGGTTTTTCCCAGACCGAAATGAGTTCATTCATAGATAGATTGATAATCGTTTTTCCAGTATTAATTGTCAAGTTTTTATCTTTTACAATGTGTCCCAGGAGGATACCCTGAAGTTCATCTTCGACACTTTGACAATGCGCTTCCGGGACCTCGATGAGTACGGCACCTATCATCTCACCGAACAAGCTGTAATCGGAACTTCTGCTCCCCAATCGTTGGTTGAGGGATTGCAGATCGATACTACACCCTCGTCCGCTTCCCAGGGCCATTTCAAACAACCTTCGAATGAGGCCTCCTTCTCCAATGGCAGAGGCAGACCTAATCACGCCGACATGCTTTGGTTGGAAGGGGATTAGGGCCTTCCAAAATTCCTTGAGAGCGCTTGCAGAAGGACGGGGCAATTCACTCCCTCTCTGATTCAGCGTGTCCAAATAAATGGAGCCCCCCAATGTTGGAGATAGAGGACCGATCAGCATGAGCCTGTTGCCAGTTTGCTGACAGGGTGTGGTAATCGATGGGAGAATGTCTTCC
>CAZYTI010000955.1:0-2485 GCA_964650065.1 uncultured bacterium | reverse complement strand
GGAAACTATGGGCCCGGCATGACCTTCCCCTAGTTCTATGGACCAGAGAATGTTTGGCCCAGAAGCATCCCATTTGTCGATAAGTTTGACATTTTCCTTACTGATGTTGTCGAAGTCGGCCCCTCTGAATCTTGGCCAGCTTCCTTGGATCTCAGACGGAGTCCCCTCAAAGCTGGCAAAATAAGCTCCAATATCTGCCGCCTCGCTTTTGCTTGTAAATCCTGGAGGCCGGTTGTCCCTGCCTGGAACACTTTCTACAAAATCCTTGACCGGATTATGCAGAAGCCACCAAGTCAGGACAACCAATCCTATAAAGGTTGTCCCTACAAAAGTGACAAAGTTTAATACCTTTTCATTCATCAGTAATATTATAAACCATCAAAGCTTCGGCCCTTCATCAGATTATATCTCTAAAACATTAAGCAAACTACGATAGAAAAAGTACTGTACTCCTCAAGAGCGACATATTGCAGAGCTTTTTTTACTTTTTTTAGTCAACATGCAACCAAAGTTCAATATTATACTTATCCTATTGAATTAGTAATATATTACTATAACACCCTATCAGCGTCAACATAACTATAGAGTTGGGATCACAATGGAAATCTACTTGTGAATAGAACGAAAGGCTGCCATAATTTTATTTATCAGAGACTGCAACAAGATAATGGTGCGTTCGAAAATACAGGATTCCCTCCGATATTGCAGGTGTGGCCATGCACTCATCCTTCATTGAATTTGTCGCCAAAACCTTAAATTCAGGCCCGGCCTTGACGATGTATATATCGCCCTCTTCACCGGAAAAGTATAGTTTCCCGTCTGCCGCAACCCCTGACGCCGAGAAACCGGTCATATTCCCCAGCTTCTCTTTGTAGATGATCTCACCTGTTTTTGCCCGATAACAAGTCAAGGCTCCGTTCCCTTGCAGATTGTAAAGAAAGCCATCATAAATGAGTGGAGTCTGCATGTAGGCACCCCCACGACGCACACTCCAGACGATTGATTCATTTGAAGTCTTTTCATCTGCTAATGAGATGTCCCCTTCCGCATCAAGTTTAATGACATAAATTGGGGATAATCGTCCATGGGCACTGTTGATGAACAACAAACCATTAGCCACTACGGGTGTGGGGACAGGAATATCACCGCCCCCTGATATTTTCCACAATTCCTTGCCCGTTTTAAAATCATAGCCTCCGATATGCTTAAATCCATTGATGATGATTTGTGTTTTCTTATCTCCCACATGAATGGTTGGAGTACTCCAAGTAGGGACATCCTCCCGGGCAGTCCGCCATATTTCTTTTCCCGTCTTTATGTCCAAGGCAGCAAGGAAAGCAGTATTGAGAGCATCACATTGGACGACAACGATTCCATCATGGATCACAGGAGAACTGGCAAAACCCCATTGGGCCGTGGGAACCTCAAAAAAAGCTGAATCAAGAAGACCAAAATCCTTCTTCCAAAGGAATTTTCCGTCCATATCGTAACAGTGAAGTCCTTCGGAGCCGAAAAAAGCGACAACATTTTCCCCATCCGTGGCTGGTGTGGAATTGGCATGCGTAGCCTTGGGATGACGTTTGACTTTAGGAACTCCCTGGTGAGATGTTTTTTCCCACAATATTTTTCCTGAATTTTTATCGATACAATACACTTTCCACTGATGGATCGAGTCATCTTTAACAGGATCTATACCTCCACCCGGGCCCACTTTCAATTCTGGATTTTTTTTCTCGCTGATGGATGTTGTGACATATAGTCTGTCACCCCAAATAACAGGGCTGGAATGAGCCAGCCCGGGGATCGCTGCCTTCCATTTGATATTCTTGGATGTATCGACATCCCAGGATAATGGAGTCGAATAATTTTCTGCGATACCATTAGCGTAATGCCCGCGGAAGCTAGGCCAGTTGACTCCCTTTTTTTCATTCTGGGCCTTTACGATTACGATCGAGCCGAACAAAAAGAAGATGGCCAACGAACCTCGAATTAATTTAGATGTCATAGGAGCTCTCCTTTGTCGAGAATCTGATTCATATTTCACTGCATATATTTTCTGTATGACTTTATTATCCATTTAATAGTAGCAAAACCAGGGCTAAAGGACAAATCTTCCCTAATCTGTGTAACCTGAATTATTCATAAAAACGGCCGACACCTTCATTTATTTTCAATGATATCGACTTGATAGCATGATTTTTAGCAATATTTCGAACATCACTTTGTTTATTGCCTAGAGTCTATATCAAATGTCGGCATTTTTTACTCTTCGGGCGAGTCGATCTTACCACATCTGCTTCGTTACGGCCCATTCGCGGTGCACTAGCACAGCTTCATGGGCCGATGCCTCGCATCTGTAGCAACCTCGGCTCGTGAATAATACAGGCCAGCTGAATTATTCATAAAAACTGCCGACACCTTATGAGGTTATGAGGGTCAGGTCTTGCATTCATGCATTTTGTTAGATTCTTTATACTAATTGCAT
>CAZYTI010000954.1:0-2490 GCA_964650065.1 uncultured bacterium | reverse complement strand
TACCTCCAACCATACAATCAATGTCAAAACCTGAATAAATTTGCGGCAGTTGGGCCGTTTGTCCCCATCCGAAAGAAGTATAACCAATTCGAAATGCTTTCCCCAACTTCTCAGCCCGCTGAATACCGATAAGAAGGTTGCGAACCAGCGCTTCGCCGCAAACCGGAAATTCATCCGGTAAGTTGTACCATGGGCCGATTTGAAGCCGGCCCGAGGAAACATATTTTTTTATCAACGGCAGCTTTTCAGGACAAAATGCCAGATAGTCTTCGATGCCAACTACCTGACCGTCAAAAAGAAAATGTTTGAATTCCGGATTCTTCTCAAAAGTATCCAGAAGTGAATCCATCATTTTAATCAATCGCATTCTCGAATGCCAAATCGGTACTCGCCATTCCCTGTCCCAATGAGTATGAGAGATGAGATGACCCGTCTGTTTTTTATCGCGTTCACACATAATTTGTTCCTTGGATATTAAAACATGAGAGGGAATTGTTTTTCTATGCTTTCATTCGGAGCCAGTTCAAGGATTGGACAATCCAATAATGCCATGGCCCCGAGCGGTTCTGCCATATTTTCGGAATTCTCGCACAACACCTTGACTTTCGCCGTAAACTTCGTGGGGTTTGTAATTCTTACACATAATTTTTGTTTATCATGCTCTATTAATTCGGCGTCAATATGGTCCATCGCACAAACAAAAGCCGTATCCGGCTGAACATACAATCCCGGAACTTCCGCAAAGGTCAGCATTGTACTGACCTCGGACCAGCAGGAGCCATAGAATATTTCGCCAACGTATTCCCTGCCCTCCCAGTCGCTCATGTTGACCCTTTCGTTAATCCAGCCGGCGGGCATATCCATACCATTGTACTTAACATTTATCGGCCGGTCAATGCGGGAGATGAACTGGGGCAGACTGTGGGCGATCTCTTTTAACAGTTCGAGGTAGAGCCTGTTGTTTGTCGCTCGAAACAGGCGCAAAAGTGAACTGCCGGAAAGTGTGCATATTCCCGGCGCCGAATGTTTGTTCTGCACATTCGGATAGACGGTTCCGGTGGTATGCATGTCAAGCCTGCCAAAAGTTGACTGGGCCGGGAAATTGAAATCGTAAGGAACACACCAACTGGCACACTGAGCAGCTGTATCTTCAGCTTTTTGGACCCAGCGTTTTTCGTTCGTTACTTCATAGAGAGTAACAAAAGACTCCAGAAGTGAAAAGCTCGATTCACTATCCGGGCTTTTCAAAGCATCTCTTGTGCCGCCGTAGATCAAGCCGCGTTCAACATAATCAGAATAGAATTTAGACGCAATTTCTTCAGCAATCTGGAGATATTTCAATTCACCAAAAAACTGTGAAGCTGCTGCCAAAGCCGCCGGCGCCAGGGCACCGTTAGCACATCCGCCTACGAGAATATCGCCGGTGTTAAAGTTTACGCTCTGCCCCAATTGACTGTGACGATTCCACTGACGCATTAATGCGTCAGCACATCCGCGGGTACCTTCAAGCCATGATTGCGGAATGACAAAATCAGTTTGTCTTTTCAGGATATTAAACTGCTTAATGAGGAAATACAGGGCTTCGCAGTCTATTCGTACAAGATGCCCTGAGTTTTGATTTATTTCGTTGCGGTCAATACCAAGGGGCTTATTCCCATCGTGAAAATCATAAAAAAAGCCGGAAGGCGAAATGCAATGGGAAAAGAAAAAATCAAGAGTTTTCAGTACACGCCCGCGAGATATCTCATCT
Organism: uncultured bacterium; assembly: GCA_964650065.1. Lineage (GTDB taxonomy): Bacteria > Zhuqueibacterota > QNDG01 > QNDG01 > DSAB01 > CAZYTI01. The sequence goes on along the minus strand of CAZYTI010000954.1, from coordinate 740 downwards.
CCCTGGGTCAGAAGCGGGTAATTCATCGTGATGCCTCCACAACCCCAGCCGGGACTGAAAAGACGCCTGTCATCATTAACAGGTAAACTTGTGGCGACATAAAAACCGGGATCGCTAGACCAGTTGTCACGGTTATATTTTTCCTCCAATAATTGCCATGCCTTTGAAAAGGGCAGCTCATGTGATAAGCAGGCGGATTCATTGAAGTCTTTTTTTATTAGATTAAGTTGTTCAAATAACTGCTGCACAGAAAGGCAGGAAAAAGAGTAGAGTTTCAGTCGAAGCGTGATCTGACTGTTGGTGTCTAGATTGGCGCCGCAGTCATCTGAACGTTTTTTTGTGGTGCACATTGCGTATTTAAAATCCTCTCGAACACCCGGCGAATTTACGGAGATCAGAGCCTTTTGAAAGCCTTCGGTTTCTTCGACACTCAGCCCCGAATCTCCAACCTCTGACCCCTGCGTTGTTAAAACCCAAAAACCGGTTTTGGTTTTCGGCTGATAAAAACCGATCGCAGGCGTGGAACAATCACCTGTTAGCAGTTGGATTCGTGAAGGTTCCTCTTCAATATTAAGGCGGGGAACATCTGTAACGATAGGGGCCTCTGATTTATGACCACCGACATCTTCCAGGCAGGGTGGGTAGGACAACGAACAGGATTCGAATCGATTTCCATCATAAATGGCACCAGGGATCAGAACATAGTTATCTTTGCTCCAGTTATCAAACGCCAATCGCAC
>CAZYTI010000953.1:0-2493 GCA_964650065.1 uncultured bacterium | reverse complement strand
CAGGTCAATGCGTTTTAAGACATCGACATTTATTGGGCGTTTTGAATCAAAAAACACCAGGGATTTCAAAAACCTCTGGCAGATTTCAGAATTTAACAGGCGGCAAATGAGTGTAGCTTCTTCCTCTGAGTGACAAGGGATAAAATAGCACGTATCGTCAAGCATCATCGGTTTGCCTGAAACCTGACCAATCGGAGAAAACCGAATATCTTTATACAACCCGGAAATAGCGACTTTCCATAAGGAGAAACTATATTTTCCAACCCCAAAAATGGCAAATCGTGCACGCTTTTTATAAATGATGCTTTTTCTCCTGTCCAAAATCTCTGCATACTCTTCTAAATATTTCCATGTTTTCGGAGCGTTTGTTTTGATGATCAAAGTATCATCTCCAACACGTTGTTGAGTGAGAATAACAGACTTTCGAGGAATGAGGCGGCTATTGCCAAGATCGGATGACTTTAACAACGGATACACGTAATCATTCTCAATATCGACAATTTTCCCAAAGCCATTCAAATAGTGCCCATTCTGCCTAGTGAGTTCCATGACCCTGGCAGCATCATGCTTGATTCCGGAACGCCATTTGTAAGTGGATTTTCCCTCAATATCGTGAAATTGAAAATAATCGTCAAGATTGGCGATTAACTCATTGCCAGACATGCCAAATCGAGAAATTTTCCGTTCAAAGCTGAGATCTGCATATACAGCGGCATCTTTGGCCCGCCTTCCGGGTTCGATATGAGTGATGAACAGACAGGCATCCACCGATACATTGAAATATTTTTTCACGCCGATCAAGTGGAGGGACGAGTTATGCACATCAGTCTCATTTGTCCATAAATGTTTTAACACTTTCCGGGCCGTGGCAGTTTTACACAACATAGCAACACAGGCATTGATGTGCTGAAGCCGGTCAATCAATGTAATAAGCATCCACTCAGCAATATCAAAATTCGCCTTGCCGGTTTTTGCGGCCAACCCGGAAAGTCGCTGAAAATTTGATTTGACAGGCAAATTACCACTATTTAAGCTACTCAGTTCGGTATTTGTGACCCAGGGGGGATTGCCAATAACTAAGATCTTTTTATCCTGTCTCTCCTCAAAAAAGGTTCTCCAGTCCTTTTGAAAAAAATCAACCCGTTCAATAGAAACAGTTTTGTGCTCTTTCAAAACATAACGAACGCTGGTGATGTACTTCTCATTAATATCAAACCCATAATACTGAGGATAGTCGCCAAACTGCCGGAGACTTGCGGTGAGAAAACTTCCTAACCCACATGTTGGCTCGACAACAACGGAGGGGTCAGGGAAGATTTGCTCGACCAATTCCGTCACTTGATGCGCTAACATATCAGGGGTCTGAAAATCTCCAAATTCAACCTGTTTCTTGCGTGATATTATAAAATCCTCACTCACTTTTAGCGAGAATTGAACTTGTTACCCCCAATTCTTTGCCTTATGTTTCCAATCCTCTGCTGCACCTGATGTATGTGATCAATTCGTCAATTTATTTATATCGTCTTTACTTTCCATGTTTTCCATTTTTCATTCCTCTGCCTTAGTTCGTTGCTACTTGATGTTTTCCAATCTGTTATCACCCTCTTTCTCGTCTTCCCAGTTCTCGTCTTCCCACTCTGGAAAGCACGTAAGATTAGCCATAACAAAATCATCTTTCCATTCGTTTTCCCTCCACTCAGTCCCTTCCCACCCTTCACCATACCGTAGCTTCCGTATAATAAACACTTGCATAGGGTAGCCAGTTAAGTAAAAATGTTTATTTATATCATCTTCATCTACGACACAATCGCCAATTATAGTTTTCCATGAGAGATCCCATTCCAGATTCTCCCATACTAAATCATCCCTCCACGACAGAGTATCTAGCGAAAACTCACAATCAAATAAAATTGCATCAGAAAGATTGGTACTAGGACTTAGTTCTACCCCTATTAAACTAGCTTTTGAAAGGTCCGCTCGCGATAAATCAGTTTGTAATAATTGAGCATCTATTAAGTTCGATTCAGATAGGTTTGTCCTGGATAGGTTTGCATTTGATAAATCAGAAAAGGATAAATTTACTCCGAACAAATTTGAACCCACCAAATCAGCTCCATACAGTTTTGTGTCAGATAGATCCGCTTCAAATAGATTTGAATTCGATAAATTGGCTCCTTCTAATATAGCATTCTTTAAATTGGCCCCTTCTAAATTTGTCTCGATCAAATAAGCATCTCCTAAATTAACATTTTCTAAATCACATCCCTCTAAGTTAGCCCTCTTTAGATAACCTCCTTCTATAAACGCATCTTTTAGATTTGCCTCTTGCAGGTCAGCCTCTTGTAGATCAGCCCATTGTAGGTCAGCCTTTTCTATGTTTACTTCTCTTAAATTAGCCCCTTGTAAATTAGCCCCTTGTAAATTAGCCTCTGGTAAATTAGCATATTGTAAATTAGAAAATTGTAAATAAACATATTGTAAATCAAGATATGT
>CAZYTI010000952.1:0-2496 GCA_964650065.1 uncultured bacterium | reverse complement strand
GTAAATATGCTTAAACCTGCTGAAAATGATCCTCCCAGACTGGGCGTATGGATCCTCAAGATAGTTTTACCCTTCCATGCCATGAGCCATGGTGTCGGCGATTATGAGGAAGTTTTTCACAGAATGGTGGAACAAAAGGGCCGTTGGAAGGCCCACCGATGGTATTGGTTACAGTTACTGCGACACGTCTTTCCGTTTATTGTCAATTCCCTATACTGGAGATTCGTTATGTTCAAGAATTATATCAAGATTGCCTTCAGAAATGTGATGAAGCATCGTGCCTATGCGGCCATCAATATCATCGGTCTGGCACTGGGCATGTCCAGCTGCATTTTGATTGTGAGTTACATCCTCTATGAGCTGAGTTACGAGCAGTTTCACGATAAAGCGGATCGGATTTATCGTCTCGGATTAAGGGCCAATATGGGTGGTGAAGTGATATCCGCTGCCATGTCCAATGCACCTACGGCTCTGGCATTATGCGACGAATACCCGGAGGTCCAGAATACCGTCAGGTTTTATTCGACTCCCAAGGCGACGGTCCAATACAAGGACAAGCATTTTTATGAAGATGACATCTTTTATACGGACGCGTCTTTTTTTGATGTTTTTTCGTTCCCGCTGATTGCCGGTGATCCAAACTCAGCCCTGAAAAGGGCCTACACCGCGGTGATTACCGAGGCCCTGGCAAGGAAATATTTCGGTGATGAGGATCCAATAGGTAAGATCCTCAAATTGAACAACAGTGATGAATATACGGTGACCGGTATTCTTGAAAGGATACCTCCCAATACACATCTCAATTTGAATATGCTGTGTTCGTTCCAAACCCTGTATGTGAAGAATGAGACGGGTATGGCCCAATGGGTTCCTTTTAATTATTTCACGTATATTCTTCTTCAAGAGGGTGTTGATTTCAAGATCCTGGAAGGAAAATTTCCCGCCTTCATCGATAAAAACATGAGTCATATTCGAAAAGCACTTGGGGGAACCCTGGATTATTTCCTTCAACCCCTCACGCGAATTCACCTCCATTCGCACCTGGCCTATGACAATCCGGGCAACAGTGATATCACGTATATTTATATTTTTGGTTCTATTGCGGCTTTTATTCTCATCATCGCCTGTGTCAATTTTATGAATCTTGCCACGGCACGGTCGGAGAAACGATCCAGGGAGATCGGCATTCGAAAGGTCCTGGGCTCCAACAGAGGTAAACTCATTACACAGTTTATTGGTGAGTCCATGCTGTACAGCTTTTTCGCTCTCTTCATTGCCCTGATCATTGTCCAGCTTACCCTGCCTCTTCTCAATTCAATGTCCGGTCGGGAACTGGGTCTGCATTACCCGACATTTCCCTGGTTCATTCCCAGTTTTATTGGATTGGCACTTTTTATGGGATTCGTTTCAGGCACTTACCCAGCGATTTTCCTGTCCGGCTTTCGACCGATGGGTGTCTTGAAACACCATGCCATGAAGATAAAAAGGAGTTTGCGTTTTCGCAACATCCTGGTTGTGTTCCAGTTTGCGATATCCATTATGCTCATTGTCGGGACGGGAATGATTGTCAATCAGCTGACCTATATGAAGAATAAGAAACTGGGTTTTGATAAGGAAAATGTGGTTGTGCTGAGAACACGGGATAGTCGAATTCGAGATACCATGGAACCATTTAAATCGGAATTAAAGCAATACAGTGGTATATCGGATGTTGGGGTATCGACCAACGTTCCGGTGGGATTGATGACGACCAAAGCCTATGTTCCGGAGGGACATTCGGAGGACCAGAGGGTGCTGATGTACGAGTTGGGTGTAGATCAGGATTTTATCCCCACCCTGGGAATGGAAATTGTAGCGGGTAGAAATTTTTCAGAGGACATTTCCACAGATGCCGATCAATCGGTTATCATCAACGAGACGGCGGCCAAACAGCTGGGTTGGGATGATCCCATCGGAAAAATCATCTATGAAGTCAGGGGAGCCAGCCTGGATAGAAGGGTACCTAAAACAGTGATTGGTCTGGTCAAAGATTTTCATACGCATTCGCTCCACCGTGAAATCGATCCGATATACATCAGTCATGCCCTGGAATCCGGAGTGAGCAATTACGTTTCCGTCCGGATCAGGGCAGGAGATCTGTCGAAGACCATGGATTTTCTGAAGAAAAAATGGATGAAAATCGAAACCCATCGTCCTTTCGATTATTTTTTCCTGGATGACAGGGTAAATGGCCAATACAGAGCCGAAGAAAAGTTGAGTGCCATTTTTTCTTACTTCACAGCATTTGCGATCATAATTGCCGCAATGGGTCTCTTTGGACTGGCATCCTATGCTGCCGAACAGCGAACAAAAGAGATCGGTATACGAAAGGTGCTCGGTGCCAGCATACCGGGGATTCTGTTTTTGCTTACCAGGGAGTTTGTCAAGTGGGTCGCGATCGCCAATATTATTGCCTGGCCGGCCGCCTGGATCTTCTCGACAGGCTGGCTACAAAAC
>CAZYTI010000951.1:0-2498 GCA_964650065.1 uncultured bacterium | reverse complement strand
CATATCAACCAGAGAAGAGCCCAACTCCTTATCATCATCAACAACGAGTATTTTCTTTTTATTCGGTATCAAAGGCTTCACCGAAATAATAAATTATTGCCCAACAGGCAGTGTTATTAACACAGTTGTTCCGACATCTGCTTCACTTTCGATTCGAATGGTTCCTTTGTGATCTTCCACGATCTTCTTCACGATGACCAGTCCCAAACCGGTTCCGTCTGTTGATTTTGAGAAGAAAGGTTGAAACAGGCAGCTCATGTTTTCTTTGGATATCCCGCTTCCCGTATCGGCCAGCTCGATCTGAACTGTTTCATCAGATCTTTTTGATCCATCCGTTTGCAAGGATTGTACCAACCTCGTGGATAGAGTTAAAACGCCTTTCCCTTTCATGGCATTCAGACTGTTGTCGATAAGATTCTGAAGGACGATCAAGAGTTGGTGTCTGTCCGCGGTGACAGCGGGAATCTCGCTTGATAATTGCTTTTTTACCTGAATCCCGGATCCGATCTTGTAACTACTTTCTTCAAGACATTCTAAAATCATTTTGTTCATATTAAACGGCTCAAACTGTGGTTTTTCGATTTGGGCGAATTTTAAAAACGCATCTGTCATCTTTTGCAGACGTTCCACCTGCCCGATAATACGTTCACTATAGATATTTGATCCTTTCTTTTTATCCGGTATCTCTCCGTTTTCCATCTGAAGACGTTGCGCTGAAAGCATCACGGTGGATAAGGGTGTTTTGATCTCATGGGCAAGCTTTTGGGCGATGCTTGCCCAGGCTACGGCACGCTTTGACTGGGCAAGATCCGTGATATCCTGGATTTTGACTATTTTTCCGGATTGAATCGATTTATGCATGTAAAGCGTACCGACAAATACGAGAATATCGATCGTGTCACCGTTTTGTACTATGCTAAATTCATCCTGATGAAACGCCAGATTTTCCTTAAATGATGCCTTTACAATGCCGGATATTTGATTCCAGATAGTGCTTGAGAATACCTTATCATAATGAAAACCAATGACTTCTTGTTTGACGATACTTAGAAAATACTCCATCTCATGATTTATTATGATAATACTACCTTCTGTATCCAGAAGCATCGATGGCATCTTATCGGATTCGAAAACAGCCGTCAGAGTCCGTATCCTGGTTCGTTTCAATTTCTTGTAGTGGACTGCAGTCAGGACGCTACCCAAAAAAACCATGCCAATACAGAAACCCAACCATAACCAGCCCCAGGAAACTTTTCTGAAAAACACAACCTGTGTTTTTATCGACATGAGATACACACTGTCATCACTTGATGCTGTAAATGTTTTTCTCTTCCCAAATCCCATATTGACGGTATTTTCGAGTAACAAGTCACCAATCCGGTATCCAAGTAATTCTAAATGACGATTTAACAATACAATTAATTTCTTACCTTTGAAAACACCGGATACAGCAAGTTCCTCTTCACCATCGTTGTTCAGATCAGTGACAATGAAGTGAAAAGGGAAATAATTATCAATTTGGCAGATATTTATAACTTCGAGTCGATGATTTCTGATTTCAATCGTACCGTCATCCCAACCGAGTAAAATTTCATCTATACCATTACGATCAACATCAAGAAAATTAACTTCTCTTGATGGAATTTTTTCAAAGTATAGTTGATTCCTGACTTCATTCGTCTTTAAATTCCAGAAACCTATCCAACTATCTTCTCTTGGATTACTATTACTATAGAACAGTAAAAAAACCTCCTCTTCACCATCTCCATCGAAGTCGTGTACGTAAGGAAGCATTGTAGTGAATTTATCGCCAAATTTCTCTCTATACTGGTAATTTCCCAATGAATCCAAAACCACGAGATAACTATGCAAATCGTCGGTCTCATTAACAGGAATTCCTTCACCGTTCCCTGGAGCAGAGGAACCTAACAATATTTCACGATGACCGTCTCCAGTGATATCGATTAGTTGAGGATTATGAATGTTGTGTCCTGTGGGATACTTCCATTCGAATTGATTATTATGATAGTCGTAGGCGTATACACCCCGTGGTTGATATGCATGACCTGTATTAACTGCCAAGAGCATATCTAATCGACCGTCGTTCGTAACATCCATGAATGATATTACTTTTATATTACAATCCCATGTTTCTGTGTTGGAATTAGGAAGACTCAACGGTTTGGTAGCTACCACGATAGATCGTTTAATTTCGCCATCGATACTCACGATGCTTAGGTATGCTGTATCTGGTGTTGTTTGCGAGAAGATGATTTCTTGTAAACCGTCATTATCAAGATCAAAAGTAATAGGATGTTGTATGATACCAGTAAATGGCTTATCGAATATAGAACGATCTGGGAATAATCTTCTGAGATACAAATTATTTGGAGCGTTAGGTATTTGTTTATAATTACCTATTTCAAGCAACTCGTCAATGTTATCGTTGTTGATATCGATTGGAAATTCTGATCTATTACCGCTTAAGCGCCTTAAAC
>CAZYTI010000950.1:0-2503 GCA_964650065.1 uncultured bacterium | reverse complement strand
CTTTCTGAGGAAGGGGGGAAAAAACAGCGTTTTTTTCTTCACACCTCGCCGGAACATGCCATGAAGAAACTCCTGGCCGCAGGAGCCGAACGAATTTACTTTCTTGGAAAAGTATTTCGAGATCGGGAAATGACCCGGTATCACAACCCGGAATTCACCATGGTTGAATGGTACAGGCGCTCTGCCACCTATACGGATATCCAGAAAGATACCGAAGATTTGATTTATTCTGTCTCGCGTCAAGTTTTTTCGAAAAATACCATTTCCTGCCATGGACAACAGATCGATCTGACACCTCCATGGGATAGAACCACTCTCAAGGAGCTTTTTCAGCAGCATGTCGGCATTACCCTGGAAAACAGTACGCCAATCGACGAATTACGCCATGTGGCAATATCTCAGAATATACCGACCGATTCTGAAGATACCTGGGAAACTTTGTTTTTTCGACTCTTTATCGAAAAAATTGAACCCAAACTCGGATTTCCCAGACCCACATTCGTTTTAGATTATCCGCTTTCAATGGGACTCATGGCAAAAAGGAAATCCTCCGAAAGCGACTGGGTAGAGAGAGTCGAACTGTACATCGGGGGAATCGAATTGGCCAATGGATACAGTGAACTCCTGGACGTTCAAGAGCAGAGGGCACGATTTGAAGCCGAAAGGCAAAAAAAATGGTTCCAAATTCAGAAAGACTATCCCATTGATGAAGAGTTACTCACGGCATTGGGTATGGGAATTCCGCCTTCGGCAGGTATCGCATTGGGTGTCGATCGTCTCGTCATGCTCTTCACTGGAAAAACAGATATTCGAGATGTCCTGTTTTTTCCATCTCACCATTGGTTTGATAAAAAGGAAACGTAAGCAAGGGAATAGTGATGACTACAATACAAGGTGATTTATGGGTCGATCTGTTAAAGGATGGGAAAATTCCTCCTCCTTCTACTGCCTTCTTCAGCGATTGGTTCGGTGTGGCCCGGGAAGATATGCGTAAAATTCTGGAAATTGCACTCTCCAAGGGTGGTGATTTCTCTGAACTCTTCCTGGAATACCGCATCGTCAACTCGGTTCACATGGAAGAAGACATTATCAAGGAATCTTCTCAAAGCATCCTCCAGGGTGTTGGAATCCGCGTGATCAAAGGGGAACAGACCGGATATGGATATACCAACGAAATGACTTTCGATAAAATGAAACAGTCCGCGCTCACCGCTGCCTCCATCTCATCCGGAAGAAGCAAGATAGAGAAAGTCGGTCTAATGGAAGTAAATTATCCCGACCAGGTGTATGATATGACCCGCCCCCTGTTTGCCCAGAATCTCAACAGTAAAATTAAATTGGTCAAAGCGGCCTATTCCGGAGCCAAGAACTACGATGCGAAGATCTCCAAGGTGCAGGCGTCTCTGATGGATCAAATTCAATATATCACCATTGCCAACAGCGAGGGGCTACTGATTTCTGACGTTCGCCCCCAGGTCCGTCTCGTGACCACCACCACGGCAGAGGAAAAGGAGAACCGGCATACCGGTTTCTTTTCTGGCGGTGGCCGTGTCGGTCTCGATTACTTTGAAAACAAGCAACGACCACAAGACATCGGTCAGAGGGCTGCGGAAGAGGCCGTCGAACTTCTGTCGGCTGTTGATCCTATTGCAGGAGAACAACCGGTCGTTCTGGGAGCGGGCCAGTCGGGTGTCATGATTCACGAGGCTGTGGGACACCCCCTGGAAGCCGACGGCAATCGCAAAAAAACCTCTATCATGTGGGATAAAATGGGCGACCGGGTCGCCAATACCATTGTCAACATTTACGATGACCCAACCATCCCCCAACAATGGGGCAGTCTCAACATCGATGATGAAGGTACAATCACACGAAAAACCATGCTCATCGAAAAAGGAAAACTCGTCGGTTATCTCCAGGATCGACTTTCGGCACGACTCATGCGAATGGACCCCAATGGACATGGTCGTCGCCAATCCTATCAGCATACTCCCGTTCCTCGGATGGCAAACACCGTTCTCGCATCGGGTGATCACGATCCCCAGGAGATCATTCAATCCGTGAAAAAGGGATTCTACGCGAAGAGTTTTCAGGGCGGTCAGGTTCAGGATTCGGGCAAATTTACATTTTCTGTCAATAGAGGATATCTCATCGAGAATGGAAAACTTACCAAACCAATAAAAAATGCGACACTCATCGGTACCAATGTCCAAATTCTCAACGAAGTCTCAATGGTCGGGAACGACATGGGATTCTTCCTGGGAACCTGTGGTAAAGAAGGACAATCTTCACCGGTAACTGCGGGAACGGGGACACTGAAAATCGACAAGATGACCGTGGGAGGTCGAATATGAATAAACACAATGAAGATCTCCTCCTCATGGCCGAACAACTGGTCTCCTATGGCCGGAAAAAAGGGGCCGATGAAATCGAGGTATCCATCGGACAGGGAAGTGAATTTTCTGTGGACATACGTGAAGGAAACATCGAAAAACTGGTGGAG
>CAZYTI010000949.1:0-2506 GCA_964650065.1 uncultured bacterium | reverse complement strand
TTAATTGGGTGGGCTATTGTCAAAAATTAAACACAGAGCACACATAGTATCTTAGTTTTTCTCTGTGGTTTCATATTTTCATCTCCTTTTTCATAAAACTTTTGACACGACCATGAGTGGGGTTTTTAGTTCATAAATTCGATTTTGGGATACCGAATATTTATTTTCGATCTAAGAAAATCTCCCCTATGCCTTTCTCCCTCATCACCTTCTCAATATCCTCGATTTCTCTCGGAATAAACTCCGTGAGCCAATCATAGCCATCCTTCGTACACACCACATCATCTTCCAGGACCACACTGAACTCGGGAAGCACGATACCCGGCTCTACTGTAATGGCAATACCCGGTTTGAATGGTATGAGGTTGTTCCCGTGGTCATGGACTTCCATACCCAGGAAATGACTCGTTCCCCATCTGAAATACTTGCCGTATCCGCCTTCGGTATCCAAAACCTCCATGGCTTTTTCCTGCAGATCTTTCATGGTAACCCCGGGTCTGACCAATTGGATGCACGCTTCCTGCGCTTTCTTTAGGATGTGATACACCCTTTTTTGTTTTTCAGTAAACTTGCCCGATACGGGAAAGGTCCTCTGAATATCGGCGCTGTAGTGGTTGATCTCTGCACCGGCATCAATGGTAATGAGGTCTCCCGCTTTCATTTTTTTCAAATTGCGTGGAAAATGTTCACTCCCTCTCCTGGGGCCCGACCGAACAGATGTCGGAAATCCAAACTGCATTACCCCCTTGAAATGACATACAAAATTAAAAACAGACCGTAGCTGCTCTTCGGTCATGCCTGGTTTGGCGGACCGCATACATTCGATCATGGCTTCTCCACTGATCCGGGCCGCTTCTCTCAACTGCTCGAGACCGTATTCATCATGGTACATACGCAGCTTATCCAAGGGATCAGAAACATCACGGATCTCGTATTTCGGAGAGAAATACTGGATTTTATGGATCAACTCCAACCGTTTGGGAGGAATATCTTCCAGATTCACAAACCGGGGAAAGTTGAAATAAACAATTTTCTTTCCACCGTTATTATATAAAATCCGTGCAATCTCCGATGGCAGCAGTTTAAACCGCCTTTGGGTATATCTCAATTGCGAAAAATCCGAGTAGGCATTGGAAAGATCGGGCATCAGACTGTTTGGCGGAAAAACATGCTCAACGCCCGTCTGCCTTTTGATTTCATCCGGGTCGCCGTCGATATAGAGTATCTCTGGATAGGTTTCCGAACCCGGACAGAGGATCAGGGTCGCACCCGGTGTTTCCAGACCGGTGAGATAGATAAAATCATGATTGTCGCTGTTATCCACATAGAATTCCAGGAGATTATTCTGGTTTCTTTCAGTACTCTGGATGATTACGATGCCCTGGTCAATCGAGGCGGCCAGCTTTTGTCGCCTCTCCTTGAAAATATTTTTATCCTGGGAAAAACTCTCCAGAGTTGACAATGAAAGAAAAAAAGCCATTATTGCAAACGAAAAAAGAAAATGGTTTTCTTTTTTCTTCATTATCCGCCTCCTTTTGGATTTGGTAGTATTGTCGAAAACTTTCGGCACTACTAATTAGGCACTGCCGACAGAATAAACTCCGCCATGTCCTTTTTCATTTTGACTAGGGACGGTTTGTGAATATACATCATGTGTCCCGACTCATAAAAGCCGAATTGTATCCGGTCCTTTAATTCACCGTTGAGATCCAGATGGGAGAATACGTACTGGGCCGTGAAATAATCGCACGCGGCATCGTAATAGCCTTCTGCAATAAACACCTTGAGGTATCGGTTTTTGGTCATGGCCTGGCGGAGCATCTCACCGACCTCCACAGATGGATCCCGGTTCCACGGACGAACGTTCCCCCATACCGCATACTTTAGGTCTGTTTCGTATTTAAGCTCGGAGCGAACATAGTGGTTCATGGTGGCGGCAAAGGTGCCTTCCCAATCGACAAGGGCCTGGTCATATTCATAGCTCTCCCCGACACCATCTTTATCGATTCCCTTGTATCGGCTGTCCAGGCGACCCACGGTCCGATTTTCATCTCTGAGTAGTTCCTTTCTGAAACGGGACCGCTCTATGCGAAGGTTTGAACGTTCGATATAATCTGCCGACAAACCCGTGTATCTGGATAAATTACCAATAATGGTTTTCTTTTCTTCATCAGGTAGGTAACCTCCCTTCATTAATGCGAGAATGTACTCGTTCATGACAAAATTTTCCACCTCGCCCAGGACTTCCGGCAGAGGTTTACTCTGTAGATCGGAGGAAAGTTTTTGATGATACCAGGCCGTTGCTGCATAATGGGGAACAATCAGTGCGTATCCGATGTCCCCTCCGGTCTCCACATTGAGGGAGGTCATGGAAACCAGGATAACACCATTTAGGAACATCAAATGACGTTCCTGCAGATGCTCTGCCAACCCGGAGGCCCGCGTGGTGCCATAGCTCTCGCCGATGAGAAACTTGGGCGATTCCCAGCGCCTGTTCCGGGTCACG
>CAZYTI010000948.1:0-2510 GCA_964650065.1 uncultured bacterium | reverse complement strand
AATATATGATGAAGAAATGCATATCCAGAGGGTCAGCGATACCAAGTCCCGAGTCCCTGTGAGCAGCGGATTTGTTTATTACGATGAATTAATTGTTGATAAGAATCAGCGGATTACACCCGATATACGGAAAAAACTGGGCTCTTTGGCGACCATCATGGTTGAGAGAGGCATGCAAGAGGGGGGAATAAAGCGACTTTTTCCTACTATGGGTAAGGTTGCCTTTGTGGTCGCCCTTTTTTTTCTATTCGGCGTTTACTTCGCCATGGAAGATCCCGGGATTTTAAAAGAAACGCGATCGATTTTTTTAGTGGCCCTGATTGTATTTCTCGTGAGTATTTTGACATTTTTTATCCATCGTTTGGATGCTTCCGAATATCTGGTTCCCACCGCCTTGGGGGCCATACTTCTGGCAACCCTTTTCGATACGAAGATTGGATTTGCCGGTACGGCGATTATCAGTGTCCTGGTCGGAGGGTTATGGGGTAACGAGTTCAATTTGATGTTTGTTTCATTTTTTGTGGGTGTTGTAGGTGTCGTCACCATCAACCGGGTTCGTACGAGGAATCAACTCTTTCAGTCCGTCTTTTATCTTATCGGGGCCTATATTTTTGCCATTTCATTTATGGGATTTTTCAGGTTTTTAACTTTTAATGAGATTTTGAAGCAATGGCAATGGGGTGCCCTGAACGGACTCCTTACACCGATTGTTGCATATGGCATGTTGGCTCTCATTGAGTCGGTATTTGATATTACCACCGACTTCTCTCTTTTGGAACTCTCCAATCTCAACCATCCCCTGTTGAAACGACTCTCGTTACAGGCTCCCGGTACCTACCACCATTCCATCATCGTGGGCAATCTGGCCGAAACCGCAGCTCAGGCCGTGGGTGCGAATTCATTACTGGCCCGGGTGGGATCTTATTATCATGATGTCGGAAAGTTGGAAAAAGCAGAATATTTTGTTGAGAATCAGATCAGCGGAGGGAATCCTCATGAAAAGCTCACCCCAAGGATGAGTGCGCTGATTTTAATGAACCACGTTAAAAGAGGGCTCGAACTGGGGGAAAAGTACAAGCTACCCTCTTCCATAAAACACATTATTTCCCAGCACCAGGGAACGACGGTGATGTCCTTTTTTTACCGAAAAGCTCAGAATAAAAGCGGAATAGAAGATGCCAATGAAGAGGACTATCGTTATCCGGGACCACGTCCGCAGACAAAGGAGGCAGCCATTGTCATGATGGCCGATGCCGTGGAAGCAGCGACACGGTCATTGAAAGATCCGACGCATAGTCGCATAAAGGGTCTGATCGATGACTTGGTCGATGCACGTTTCAAGGAAGGTCAACTTGACGAGTCGCCCCTAACCCTAAGAGATTTAGAACGTATAAAAGAGGGATTTTTGACCATTCTGGCAGGTACCTTCCATGCAAGACTCGAGTATCCAGAAAAAGATGAAGATAAGGAGCAGGCAAAAGATCAAGATCGGCAGGAAACGGTTGCCAAAATTTGAGGTGTATTTTGAGCAAGCCAGTGAAGTGCTCTCACCAGCCCGGATTCAGCAAATTGGAGAGATCGTACTTCAGGGAGAGGCGTGTCAGTGGGGAGGACGTCTCATCCTTATTCTGGTGGACAATGATCGGATACAGGAACTCAATGCCCGGTTTTTAAATATAAACAGGCCGACGGATGTATTGGCCTTCCCTTTGGATGATAAGGATGACGATGTCTGGGGAGAGATTTACATTAGTGAAGAACAAGCCCGGTCACAAGCATTAACGTATGACGTCCCTTTGGAGGAAGAATTGTCCCGTCTCGTAATTCATGGATTGCTCCATTTATTGGGTTTTGAGGATGAAGACCTCCATTCAAAAAAGCAAATGACAGAAAGAGAAGACGTCTATTTAAAGCGAATTTTCTATAAACACAAAAAGAAAGGAGGAAATAACAATTTTGGATATTGAGTCGTGGTTGTCTATCGCTCTCTTCGTTTTACTCATTATTTTATCTGCCTTTTTTTCGGGTTCGGAATCCGCCTATTTTTCCTTTTCACAAATCGATCTGCAAAAGCTTCGGGAGGATAAGGGCAAATCGAGGTCCGTGAAAAGAATCCTAACGTTGATGGAAAGACCAAGGCGATTATTGATGAGTATTCTAATTGGTAACACAGTCGTCAATGTGGCTGCGGCTACTGTTGCCGCCTTGTTTACGAGTCAATTACTGCCAGAAGCACGTACCACGCGGAGTCAGGCGATCCTTGTGGAAATCGTGGTCGTGACCCTCGTTATCCTCATTTTCAGCGAAGTTTCTCCGAAAGTCTTCGCCGTCCGACAGGCCTTTCGTTTTGCGACTCGTGTCTCTCTGCCGTTGCGATGGATTGTTAAAGTGCTTACACCTTTTTCAGCGATGTTTGAGAAAATGACAGGAGGTGTTTCTTTTATATTGGGAGTCCAAAAAGAGGCACAATTTGTTGATAAAGAAGAATTTAAGGAGCTTTTCGATATGGG
>CAZYTI010000947.1:0-2511 GCA_964650065.1 uncultured bacterium | reverse complement strand
AAAAGGCTTCTTGTACTGCGCCAGGTCCGCCTCGATGTCAAAGACGACAAATTCCATAGTGTTCTCCAGGATTATTCAAATGACAGTGTTCCCCAGTCTGCGGGCGCTTCCCAGTTGAGATCTCCATCAGCAATATATTCCACAGATTGTTTATGTTTTTCATTCTCCTTGATTGCGGTTAGGAGATTGGTAATATCAAGCTTGAAATCTTTCAGGCCGCGCACCTTCAATTCATTTTCTGTCTGCATTTTGATTTTCCTGTCCAAATCGCCGATGAAAAAGTTTGGTGTTTTATATTTAATTCTAATCAACAGGCGGGGCTGCTGACCGAACTTGCTGCGAGTTATCAAATTTTTTGTGCCGTGCCACAGGGCCTCAAGCAGCAGTTTTTCATCCTCTTTGGTCATGCCGGTGTGTTTGGCTGCATTCTGGTTTATAATACCGTGGAAGGCAATGAAAGAATAGGGTAGAACATATTCTGATGCAAGTGAACCTTGTTGCCTCTCTTCTGCTGAGGCCATTGTAAAAGAATGTCCAACTTGTTTAATTGAAACCTTATGTAATGACCTACCCATTTTAAATTGAACTGGTCCAGTGTATGTAATTGAACTTTTAAACTCTTTCTTGCCATCTATTATTTTATTTGCTGGAAATTCAACAGCGTAAGTTGCACCAAAAAGCCGTGTATCAATATTCTCTTCAAGGATTGAATTGCCAATAATTTTCGTTAATTGTTGTGCTTCTATTTTTGATATTTTTTCAGAGAGATATTTTTCAATAAGCGTAATTTCATTCTCCTGGGGTGTATTACTTTTTTTAATGAAATCTCTCACTCTTTGCTTTACATCTTTCACATAACCACCCTCATTTCTCAGTTCCCTGACAAAAACATCTTTCCCCTCTTTTCCATTGTAACCCTTGTATTCAAACAGATAATCCCGAATGGTTCTTTTTAACCTTACATCCGTAACAAAATTTACTCCGGTTTCCTCGTCAATGCGGGGTTTATTCTCATCCAGTGGATCGCCATTGGGATTGGCGTCTGTCACGTCATAACAGAAAAGCAATTCACTGCGGCGCGTAATTACATTACTCATCATTTCCTCCTTCGATCTCTTTTTTTGATTTGAATTGCCTGGCAAGGTTCATACCCATGGTAAAATAAAAGCTGATCTCATCCACGCTCATGATTCCAATATCAGGCTCACCAGATTCCAGATAGATTGAGATCGCTTCTTCCAGCTCGCGGTAGTAGTTCTTTTTATATTGTTCCAGTTTGTTTATAGCTTCGGGAAGAATGCGTTTCACAATTCTTTGATCAATTTTCAGGCCGTTTAGTCTGCTTCGGAACGGGGTTGCATTTCTTTCCCGATATTGAATATCCATGACGTGCTGAGCGAGCACACCTTCCAGAAACAGTGCTTTCTTAATATCCGCATCATAAAAATCCGGATGTTTTTGGAAATAATCTTCATATTGATTTTCCATTTCCACCTCCAATTTTAAAGGATCATTTTTTATCAAATTCAATTCGTTTAAAAATTTCAAAAAGATCATTGCCTTCTTAACATTACAATACAGTTCTTCTCGTCTAAAGCCCTGTGCCAGGTGATCTGATATCCTATGCAGGATAAATTGTTTGTTGATTGGCCGGTTTTTTAGGATCTTGGTGGTTATATCCAAAAAATCATTTGTAAAGTCTGGCCTTGCTAATTTTTTTGATCTAGGGTGAAAGAATGTTCTTACAATGCCAAAATTAAACGATAAATCCTGAGTTTCTTCCTTTTTATACAAACCTTTAAGATTTTTAAACTCGGAGTAATTTTCAACTTTTCGCTTTGTCTGTATAATTTTGTTAAAACGTGAGGGATGGATGTCCTCTGCTTCCTGGAGGATTTGGAATTTCTTTTTATCTTTCTTAAAAAAGAAAAAAGATATTGTTGCAGTGTCATTATATTTTGCGAGGCAATTGAAAATTTCTTCTTCCATTTGTTGCGTTTGCTCATCTTTTTCTGCATTTTTCCGCCGAAGTGATATTTGATGATATTCTTCTTTCATATCTTCAATAAGTTTATAAAAATCATTTTTATTAAGAATAGGTGTTGGTAAAATATAGTAATTGCATCCATAAAAATTATGTTGGAAGTGATTTTGGACTAATACTTTTCCTGACTCAAGGTGTTCAGCACAAGTAGGGCATACTGGATAATTCTTCCATGCATTTATTGGATTAAAGCCTCCTGCGATATATGCTGTTTCATTGACTGAATAAAATGTAAAATCCGTTAAATTGACAAAACCATAGACTAAATCTATTCCCCCACATAGATAACATAATGCATTATCTGATTTGGAAGTAACACCTTTACTTTTCATGTAGTAATGCCTTTTATCTAAATCTGTTTTGTATTCGTTAAATCGTTCTGAAAAATAGACAGAGTCTCGAATAAATTTTTCATTAATTCTAATAGACAACAGATTTTGTACTGATTTGTCTATATTGTTTTCAAT
>CAZYTI010000946.1:0-2515 GCA_964650065.1 uncultured bacterium | reverse complement strand
CTGGTGAACCGCCCTTTGAGGTTATCGGAATGGCTTCACGCCAGGCATACACCCATCCAAATAACGACTTTTCCCAGGCTGGGGAGCTTTATCGAAGGGTCATGAGCGCTAAGGATAGGAATCATCTGATTGGCAATATCGTGGATCACCTTAGTGGCGCAAAAAAACGGATCCAGATGCGTCAGACAGCGATTTTTTTCAAGGCCGACGCCGATTACGGTCGCCGCGTCGCCAAAGGGCTAAAGCTGAGCATCAAGGAGGTGGAACGACTAGCACGGATGTCTCAAGAGGAAAGGGCGAAGGCGACCGACCAAGGAACCTACGTCAATTAACAGCAGTAGTTTTCCCTAGACTATGGTAACCGCAAGCCAATTGTAAACATACTTGACACTACCCAAATCCACCGCTTGAATTTGGGCACGTGTTTCTTGGGGCCATTTTTTCGTTTGTGAATATTTTTTGATCGCTTTCAGCGGCTGGGTTTTGGCTCAAGGGCCGTAAGGCCTCAGAAATACGCCGAATTTGGACGCAGCTATCCCATCGCCCTTCAAGTTTGTGAAGTATTTGTTCGCCAGGTTATGCCGAAGGCGCTGGAGATAGTATCGCTATCTTTGCTCGAATATCGATTAACCATTTCATGAGCAATGCCCCTTGCTCAAACGCACTAGCAGGCATCGTGAGTGCTTTACCACTTGAGCAGGCAAGTTAATCAAACCAAAACGAATCGCCTTCATGCGCTTGGAGACCCACGACTGCCCCAACACCAAGCGCTTCATCGCTGCGTTGAGGTTCAACGCCAGGATCATGATCCACCACCAGGCAGCATTTTCACCAAAGTCATTGGAGGGCAACTTACCACCTGCCAAGTCCTCTTTCATCACACCGTGGACTTGTTCACTCTTGCCACAACGTTGATAAAACCACTGAATCAATTCATTGCCGTGCCAGTCCATGTTGGTTACAATCTCGAACACCTTGTACTTACTTTCTCTCATGGCCATTGTCGGAAACAGGCAAACCTTGTGCACTTTTCCTTGAAAAGAATAGACGGCAACAAGATAAAATTGACTGTCACTGATAACGGTACAGGATTCGATCTGGACCATATTCGATCTGGAGGTCCGTTCGCGAGAGGACTTGGCCTTGACAGCATGAAGGAGCGCACTGAGCTTTCAGGCGGGTCCTTTTCAATGGAGTCCAGCAGGGGAAAGGGAACCACTGTGCGTGCGTCATGGGAATGTTACTGCTGAACTCCTTACCCACGACGCTTTATAGGGCCACTTTCATTTGTTTCATCTGATACTCGCAATACCTGTCAGTCATATCGGCCCTTGAATCGTAAAAGCGAGTCCCGTGGAATTCTGCGAAGCGGACCACCCAAGGTGGATTCCACAGGGCGAGCGTATTCCCTGTAGCTTGCTACGGGGTTAGCGAGCGAATCTAAAAAAACGTCTTCATGACCGTTCAAAGGAATTCTTGTTTGGGCAACAGCCCGTTAAGATGCGACCCCTTTACATTCTTATTTCCTTATAAGGGAGCAGCGGTACTGCGCAGATGATGATCGAAGCCAATTTTTTTATCGTAGAAGCTCTGAAGATAGCGGTCTATTTTTCATGCGCCCTGCTTGGCGGAGTATTGGTCATCAAACTGGGAGTAAAAGTCAACTACACCCGCAAAATCCTCCACTTTGCCCTCTTTTTCCTCCCGTTCTTTCTAGCGCAGGTCTTTACCTCCAAAAGCAGCATCCTCACCTCGTCCCTCAGTTTCTTCATCGGCCTTACTTCACTGGGCTTGTTCAGCAGGCCCTTTCGGTCGCGGGTACCTCTGGTGCGAACCGCCTTTGCCGCATTCGATCGGCCCGAGGACCGGCCCCATACCCTCCCCTTCCTGGTAAGCCAGATCTTGGCTGGGGGATTAGTGCTTATACCTCTCAACATCATCTTCACCAGGGCAGTTCATCCGGAACTGGTGTATATACCGATCCTGGTGAACGCCATCGGCGACGGCCTGGCCGAACCCGTCGGGGTCAGGTTCGGCAGGCACACTTATACGACCAAAGCCCTTTACGGCGGCGGGCGGCACGTGCGCAGTCTGGAAGGCAGTGCCTGCGTCTTCGCGGCGACAATCCTGATCCTGCTGGTTTTCCACGAATCATTCTCAGCCGCCGGTTTTATCACCGGCCTGGTCCTTCTGCCCGTCGTAATGACCTTGGCCGAAGCATTCGCGCCCCACACCTGGGATACCCCCGTTCTGTTCCTGGTAGGAGGGATAGGGGTGTACCTGCTTCTGGCAATATAAACCGGTCCAAAGGAAACTGAAGATTTCATCGAAGACGTCAGCATTGAATTTTGTGCCTACAGCTGGTTGCTGACCATCCCGGGCTTCGGTCCATATATATCTGCTTTTCGTTTTCTGCTTGACAGGAGGAATGAGGAACATAGAATATCCCCTTATTTCTCCCTTAGGCATCTCCCCCATAGAGTCGGGATATGCCTAAGGGAGAAATAAGGGGATA
>CAZYTI010000945.1:0-2516 GCA_964650065.1 uncultured bacterium | reverse complement strand
GAGTGCCACGAAAGGAATCGCTCTCATCGGCTTGAATCGTGGTTCGGTGAGGAATCGTGTATACACTTCTTCACACGAAATGTCGTTCAGAAGATAATCAATGATGACCAGATCAGGACTCTCAGAAGCGATCTGTTTCAAACCCTCTTTTCCGGTCGAACAGAGAAGACATTGATAGGATCCTCTGGCAAAAGTAATTCTTGCTTTGTTTCGGTATCGCTTATCACTGTCGATGTAGATTATTTTTTTCTCTGCTCTCATTTTATATCAACCCAATCGCTCAAGTACCAACTGTTTCAATGTTAAAAGATCCCATGGTTTGGAGAGGTATAATGTTCCATCCTGCTTATTTTCACTTACGCTTCCAAATTTCACATCCAAATATCCTGAAGTAAGTACCCGTACTGTCTGGGGATTCTTTTCTCGAATCTGTCTTAACAGCTCGACACCTGAAGAATCCGGCAGTTTCAAATCGGAAAGAACAAAATCAACAGGATAGTCTTCCATGATTTGTAATGCATCTGTGGCCTTGGTAGCAGTATGGAGTTTGTATCCTTCATTATCAAATAAGTCAATAAGAATTTCCAATATTTCCTCTTCATCATCTACAAAAAGAAGTGTTTTTAAATCCTTCATGCTGCCTCCTCAGAATACCACGATCTTTATCTTAATTCCTCGTTGATCTTTTCTGTTTTCTAAAAAAGGCAACATTCATGCCACTAAATAATAATTAATTCTATGTATTTGTTTATAATATTATTAGACTATCTAGAATATTGTAACGAATGTTACAATATTGATATTTTTATATGGAAAGCTTTGCCTGTACAAGGATAGATTTGCCGACCGTAATCCACCCATCAGACAGCCAGTCCCTCAAGCCGATATTCATTCAATTTATTTCGAAGCGTTCTCACACTGATTCCTAGCTGGTCGGCTGTCTTTGTCCGATTGTTTTCCATTTTTTCCAAGGTCGAGATAATGAGAGACTTTTCAACTTCTCGAAGTGTGACCTCATTTGTTGGACTAATGTACTGTGAATCTGAAAACAATTTATCTTGAAGGAAAAAATGATTGACATCCAAAATATTGACATCGGGAGTACACATCACAACAGCCCTCTCAATACAATTCTCGATCTCTCTGACATTGCCATGCCATTCCCTTTGGCTCAACATTTTCATCGCTTTTTCCGATACCCCTTTCAAGGGTAATTCATTCTCTTTTGAATAGACATTCATAAAATGGTGGACCAGGAAAGCGATGTCATCCCTTCTTTCAGATATACTGGGTAAATGAATGGGGACCACATTGAGTCGGTAATAAAGATCTTCCCGAAATCGACCTTCTTCCACTTCCTTCTGAAGGTCTCTGTTGGTCGTGGAGATAATTCGAACATCCACGGGTATGGGTTTTCCCCCACCGACTCTTTCAATTTCTCGCTCTTGAATAACACGAAGAAGTTTGGCCTGTAATCCAATGGAAATTTCACTGATCTCATCCAGTAGAAGTGTGCCTCCATCGGCCAATTCGAAACGCCCCTTATTGGTTCGGATGGCACCGGTGAAAGCTCCCTTTTCATGACCAAAGAGTTCACTCTCTACAAGCCCCTCCGGTAGTGCAGCACAATTGGTCGTAATAAAGGGCCCCTGCTTTCGATTGCTATTGTAGTGTATCGCCCTGGCCACGAGTTCTTTTCCGGTCCCACTGGCTCCCTGTATCAGTACCGTCGCCTTGCTCTTGGCCACCATTCGAATACATTCAAATACCCTTTGCATGGGCTCACTATTACCAATAATATTCTCAAAACTAAACTTTTTATCCAGTTCGGATCGTAGATATTGATTTTCATCAACAAGACTCCGATACTTAAAAAATTTATCAACCACCAATTCCATTTCATCCAGATTGAAGGGTTTGGTTATATAATCGAAAGCACCTTGTTTCATCGCTTTCACGGCATTTTTTATCGATCCATATGCAGTTATCATGATGATACCGAGATCGGTATCCTTCTTTTTGGCCGTTGTAAGAATTTTCATACCGCTCACATCCGGCAGGCGAAGATCTGTCACCAATAGATGATACTGATCACTGCCCAATTTTTAAAGACCTTCCTTGCCGGTCATCGCAGTCTCGACTTTGAAGCCTTTCTTCTGGAATGTCTCCTGCAGGAGATCCCTGATCATCTCCTCATCATCAAGTACGAGTATCCGCCTGTCATCGGTAACCATATTTCATCTTCCTTTCCGTAGTTGAATTAATAATATCATTCGATCATCGGCACATGATTTTATCATTACCTTTCCCCCATGTAATTTGACAATTTCTAAAATAATGCTCAGTGACAATCTTGCTCCAATGGGTTGAACATCATTTAAAAATTGATCAATACCTTCCAATTCATTACCAATCGACATGATTTTTAAAAAATGGAACTCAAGATCAATGAAATTCTTTTTACAGTTCATTTGAATGGCCTGAACCCCATTTCCATAAAATTGAGTAAATTGAAC
>CAZYTI010000944.1:0-2516 GCA_964650065.1 uncultured bacterium | reverse complement strand
CACAATGCGCTGTATCTGTTCAAATGTCCACCAGGCAGAGTTCGGGTTGAAGAAATCCCAACCCGTCTTCCACTCCAAGGGCATTTCACCATCATGCCCCGCATAAACGGGCGTGTACACGCTTATGCAGGGGGAGCTCGCAGCGATCCACATGACGCATCCCATCGCAGCCGGCATGTCACTCCTCAAATGGTATACTTGAGACGCGTGTGTCGATGCCACACAAATCTGTCTGGCAAGATCTCTCGCATGGGGCGTACTGGCATATTTCGTTCCTTCGTAATGATCTCGGTGTAGTTCCATCAAATCCTGAACCGTAATGGAGCCCAGTTTGGGTTCCAGCAATTCACGGGATCGTTTCTCACGTAAGACGTTTCCTTGTCTTCCCAGCGAACCGGCACTGTACGTTTCCCGATAATTGAACGGTTCGCCGGAATTCGCATCGTACCATCCTTGCTCAACGGTATAGGAAATCAGATCATCGCTGGATAAATCCCATTCCGTCTCGATTTGTGCCTGGTTGGCATAATAAATGGCACCATCATCCGGGCATCTTTTAGCCACCCAGTGTGCGTCGGTGACTTCAATGATCCATCCTTCGTGTGAATCTCCTATCACAAATGTGAGATTTTTGCAGGATGTGGCTTCAAATCCGTTAAACGTGAATTCATCAACAAGATGACACACCCAATCGACTGCTTCTCTGGCCGTTTTGCATCTTTCCATGACGATTCGCCCGATCTCAGGCCATCCGAGGCCATCATCATCCTCACTGTTCGGTTCCCGGCTGTCGATACAATTGCTGCTCATGATAACACCGTATTCGTTTATGCCATTCATGAAAACAGACGGCGGCATTCCGAGTCTATCCGGACTGTACATCTCATCCGCCACGTATGAGAATGTCACGCGTACCTGAGGCAAGCTTTCGAATGCAAATCGTATCACTTCGCCCGGTTTATGCGTTCTGCGGGGATGATAAACCAAATACATACAATCATTGGGACCGTAGTCCTCTTGATGACTGATGATGACACTTCCGTCTTTGGTCGCCTTTCTTCCGATAATAATCGTTGTGCAGGCCTCCACGCCTATTTTGAAGGAAAGCGTGATTACGATCATCGCCATAATGACGCAAGCACGTTTCTTATGAAAAAATGCCATGCTCCGATCCTCCTCTTATTTGGGAAGTGATGTGCACTTCAGACCATTTGCCTTGCAGTAAAGAATGTTAGATGTCTATATTGTCGGAAAGTTATATGTTGAAGTATAAATGATTCTTATGTGAAATGCAAGCGGAATTTAAACAAAATATTTAGTTTGCGGTGCGAGCTCAATGGGCTGAAGTGACCGTGTCATTACTATATCAGTAATTGTTTGGCCGAATCGACAATTTTTTCTTGTATTCGGAAGCGCTTCATCTTCCAAGTTTCTGCTGTAGGGTATAGTATCTGTCGTACAAACACGTGCAAATTGAACTGTTTTTCTTGAGCTCCCCCCCATATAATCGAGCCAGTAGTCGGCCAGTAATTTATGTTCAAGATAAATGACCGGTCCTTCTGATTGAGCGGAAATAGCGAATCCCAGTGCCGCCGGCGCAGAGGCTCCGACAATCCCCGAAGAAGGAGCCAGGTGCTCGGCCGAAAAAAGATGCATATGTCTGCCTATCCCCTTGCACAAACCATCCGCCTGACCGAGAAATTCCTTCAAGAGAATCAGTGGATCGATGCCCCGCATCATCAAGGCCGGCGTTCCCCGGTGATCCAGAGCTAGTACATCCCCCTCCTGCAGGTGGGCATTGATTCCGGCTGCAATCGCTTCTTCCCCGATAGCCAGATGCATCTCCCCCTATATTTTCCCCTCATTCCATAATTGAAGAACCGCTTCTTCAAACAGACGGCTTTTTAGCATCCATTTGTAGAGGTCCCATAAATCAGGTTCCATGTTTACATTCCCATTCAAAATCTCCTATTATCAAAAATTAACCACAGAGCACACAGAGAAATTATTAATATTATTCATGTTACACAATAAAATTTTAGCTCCCCTCTGTGTCCCCCCTGCCTGCCGCCCGGAGTACCTACGGCAGGAATGAGGCAGACGGGCGGCAGGCAGGTGTGGTTTCATGTCTTTCTCTCTTTTTCATAAAACTTTTGACAATACCCAAAATCTTATTCGTTCCTGCATAGGCGGATGCCTATATCGCCGGGATTGCTCCACGGATAGAAATTGTAGCGATACGAAAGCCGAAGAGTCTCCGCAAGGTCGCTGTCCCATGCCCCCCCCGCCTCACACGGAGTGAGCCGCTCGACGGCCCAGTAGGATCCGTTTGGGCGCCGCTGCTGTATGGACCCCACCAGTCATGACACCATTCCCACACATTCCCGTTCATGTCATGAAGTCCTAATTCGTTGGATTTTTTCTGTCCCACAGGATGCGTCATATCCCCTGAATTACCTCCATACCATGCCACTTCATCTGCATTGTTGCTGCCGCTGTACGTATATCCTAAACTC